>VFKM01000036.1 GCA_009885545.1 Flavobacteriales bacterium | reverse complement strand
GGTTTCTTTTTACAATTCAAATTAATTCCCATTGAGATTTCATGTGACCCACCTGAAACTCCATTATTTAATTTTGATACAGTTACATCATAACTATATCCTAATTTAAATTTCCCTGTATTGATTCCAATAGTCATAATAAAAGCATCTCTATTTCTATACCATACACCAACATTGAACGAACCATATTTTATGTATGTCCCGACACTTAATTCTTGAAAACCATTTTGGTATTGGTAAATCACGTTGGGCATGATTGAAGTTGAATTAGAATATTTTGATTTTGCTCCCAATTGAATTTCAGATCCCATATGCCCTGTAAAACGCATAGGTAAAGGCGATTCACCTACAATCATTGATTCATTTGGCATATTTAAATGGTGAGCAGCTGCACCCGCAAAGAAATGTTTGTTAAAGATTAACATTCCAGCTGAAGCATCAAAGAAACCTCTTGAACCACCTCTAGGAACATCACCTGTAGCATAAATAAATCCTCTTCTTGGATCAATCATATCTCCAAAAGTTAATTTATCCCAATCCAATGATTTTTGAAACCATGCAGCTCTTGCACCAAACATCATTTTCCATTTTCTACCTAATGTTAAATGGTAAGAATATACCACACCTAACATTGAAGTTTTAATTGTTCCTTGACCTTGCTGGTCATGTGTAGCTAAAATTCCAAATCCACCAGATATATTTTTGAAATATTGATCGTAAGATGCGCTATATGTAACATAGTTACCTGATAATTGAGGCCATTCATTACGATAGTTCAAGGCAAATCTAGGACAACCAAAGGACCCAGCAAAGGCAGGATTCAAGTACAAAGGATTTGAATAAAACTGAGTAAATGTCGGATCTTGAGCATTTGCATTCACAAAGACGAACAAGAAAAATAATATTCCTAAAATCTTTTTCATGGTTATTGATTTAATAGTCGTTGTCCAATACGACTAGGTTTAGTTATAAAACGAAGAGTTAACTGATGGGATAATTGAGGCCCATTCAAGTATTGAGATTGCGTGTAATCCGCGTTATAAGCAATCATAAATTGGTCAAATTTCAATCCAATTGAAGCAGCAGGTTCCAAATTGGAAGAAACTGCACCGCCAAAAGTCAACCAACGTAATTTCACATTTGCCCCTAACCAACCTTCTGAAAGAGTGCCTTTTTGTTGGTAAACTACATAAGGTGAAACAGTGATATTCTCTTTTTTAGACTCATAATCAGTTCCGATTGTTCCAACAAAATGTTTTTCCATACGTCTCTGATTTGTAATATCGCTAGAATATATATTATCAAAATGTCTAAACAAATTATCCTGTTGAACACCGACAAAGAACCATTTAGTATTCAGCATCAATCCCCAACCTAAATCTTTATACCATAATGATTTTCCTAATGGCTCAGAACCATTACTATAAAATTCTTGTTGATTCATTCTGTCATATTCTACAATTGATCCTGTTTGAATTTGTCCAGTATTAATCCCTTTATTCCCCATTTTGAATTTAACGGATGGTTCTAAAACAATATTTCTAGAAATGGAAAATTTAGGTGAATAAATTAATGATGCATTGTAATTGACAATTTCACCTTTTCCGTAATAATTTTGATTTAATTGAAATCCTAAACCACCTCTCATTCCATAAGAATAGCCATCTACAGATAACTGATTCATAAATTGTTGATTTTCCTCTCCTAACCATTGAGCTCTCGATACTGTTTGAACTCTAGCAGCCACTAACGTACCTACAGCGCCAAAATTAATATCCATCGCTTGCATACCAGGAACATGATAATAAGGATCTTTTGTATTTTTCAAAGCTACTGGATTGTCTAACATTCGCTGAATTGTACGACCCATTTTATTCAATTTAGAACTGAACGACATCTTGTAGTCAGATTTCGCAAATCGAGTATTATTGTGAGTTGGTAGCGTTTTACTAACAAACCCTTCCTTTGATGTTGAATATGGGATTTCTTTTACTTTTTCAGTCTCAAAAGAAACTAAACCTATTTCATTTTCTTGTTTACCCAAATTCATATTTTGAACTTCGATTTCATTGATTTCAGTTTGTTCAGATACTACAGTTGAATTTAATACTTCTATATTTTGAACTGACCCTAGCTCCATTCCACTATTCGCAACTTGCTTTTCGGTCAAATTAATAGAATTTATATCTGAAAATAATATATTTCTATTTGCATTATTCTTCCCATTAATAGAATTAATTTGTTGTAAATTTTCGATTGAATTATCACTAGTCGAAATAGAAGAAGTACTTGAAGACTCATCCATATCAACCATTGCAATAACTTCAGAATTCAATTCCATTCCAATAGGTTGGTTGTCATATAAATTAATAAACCCTAGACTTATAACAATTGCTATAGAAGCAAATCCAAGTGACATATATACTCCAACAGGTCTTCTTCTCTTGATTAATTTTTCTTGATGTGGATAAATATATTCGTTAGACTCGACTTTTGTCAACTCCCACATATCTCTATCAACATCTAATTCCGGATGTTGAAGTAGAAAAGACTCCAATTGAGCGATTTGATCGGGAGATAAATTCCCCTCAACATACTCAAAAAGCCATAAATCAATATTTGAAAAAGAAAGATTACTCATACCAATTCTGTCAAACCTTTTAACTGCTTTTTAATTTTTTTTCTTGCTCGGAAAAGATAAACCTTCACTTGGGAATTGGATAGATTTAAAATCTCTCCAATTTCGTCGTAAGAATAACCTTCAAGATCGCGAAGAAGTATAATACTTTTCTGTATCGTTGGTAAAATATTTACGGCTCTATCAACAACTTGATTTGATTCAAACATATTCACATCTTTTTCAGCTTTTTCTGGCATTTTTTCATTTCCAGGAAGCTGTAATCGTTGCTTTTTGTTAATTAAATTCAACATCGCATTGTGGGCACATGTAAACATCCACGACTTCGCTTTCTCAACCATTATCTTATCTCGGTTGATCCATAATTTTTCAAAAACATCTTGTACTATATCTTCTGCATCCTCCGTATTTCGAAGAAATTTCATAGCATAACCATACAGTTTGTTGCTATGTTCAGTTAATACACTATTGTACTCGTGTCTTTTCAAAATTTACTTTTGCAATTAGCAGTTAAACAATTTGAGAATGGTAAAAGTTACACCATCATAGATTTCTATAACGAGTAATTTATTTAAATATACACTAGAATTATCAATTGGAGAGTCCGAACGAATAAATATACATTTTGAATGTATATCGACTGGTTTTCAATTAACTAATTTTTTTCAACAATTGAAGAAAAACAGATGCAATGAATAGTTATTACTGGTTTTTTTATATTCCCTTTAATTTTATTCTCTTTACATTTTTTACTTCACACTATCTCCTTTTTCTTATATTATTAATATATTCGTTTAAAATAAATTCCACTATTTATGATTTCTTCAACAAGATTATTTGATATACCAAGTTACCAGTTAGAAAAATACCCCAATTCTAAAATGTTTGTTACAAAAACAAATGGAGAATGGGTAGGAATTTCGACGCAAGAATTTTTGAATCAAGTGATGATAGTCTCAAGAGGGCTAATCGCTTTTGGTGTAGCAAAAGGTGACAACGTTGCATTGGTGTCGAATAATAGATACGAGTGGAACATTATGGATATCGCTATTCAACAAATTGGTGGAATAGTTGTGCCAATGTATCCTAATATTTCTGAGAACGATTACAAATACATTTTTAATGATGCTGAAATAAAATTGTGTGTGGTAAGCAACCTAGAATTACACCAAAAAATAGAGCACATTAGAAGTGAAGTTCAAACACTTGAACACTTGTTTACGTTTGATCAAATTGAAGGATGTCACCATTGGACAGAAATTCATGACAATGCTGAAAAAACGGATGTGCAGTTGGTCAAAGATCAAATGAATCTCGTTCAAAATGGTGATTTAGCAACCATCATTTATACGTCTGGAACAACAGGAAATCCAAAAGGGGTAATGCTTTCTCATAAAAATATTTTATCGAATGTTGGGAGCTGTATTGGATCAATTCCAGCTGATAATAATTCACGCGTTTTAAGTTTTTTACCTATTTGCCATATTTATGAGCGAATGTTGCATTACCTCTATATGCAAATTGGTTGTTCTATTCATTTTGCTGAATCTATGGATACAATTGGTGATAATATTCGAGAGGTTAATCCACATGTATTCTCAGCTGTCCCTAGGTTAATTGAGAAAGTTTTTGATAAAATAATGGCCAAAGGTGACGATTTAACAGGCATCAAACGTAAACTGTTTTTCTGGGCTGTTGCTCTTGGTGAAGAATATGATGTAGTTGGAAAAAGTGCGTGGTATAAATTCAAATTAGGCATTGCAAGAAAGTTAATTTTCAAAAAATGGCAAGAAGCATTAGGAGGTAACGTTAATGCAATAGCTTCTGGAAGTGCTGCATTACAACCTCGATTGGCTAGAATATTTTTGGCAGCTGGAATACCAATATTAGAAGGTTACGGACTATCAGAAACATCTCCGGTTGTATCTGTAAATTGTTTTATCAGTGGAATTCGAATAGGAACTGTTGGAGCTGTAATTGATGGTGTTGAGGTTAAGATTGCTGAAGATGGCGAAATTCTAGTGAAGGGACCAAATGTGATGATGGGATATTATAAACTTCCAGAATTAACAGCTGAAGTAATTGATGCTGATGGATGGTTCCATACAGGCGATATTGGTTTGTTCCAAGAAGGAAAATATTTAAAAATTACAGATAGAAAGAAAGAGATTTTCAAAACTTCTGGCGGAAAATATATTGTTCCACAAGTGATGGAAAACAAATTCAAAGAATCTCGATTTATTGAGCAGATAATGGTAATTGGTGAAAGTGAAAAGTTTCCAGCAGCCTTTATTGTTCCAAATTTTGCATACATAGCCGAGTGGGCAAAACACAAAAGCATTGATTTAGGGGATTTTTCCAACCACTCTATCACTACAAACAAATTCGTTATATCTAAAATTCAAGAAGATATCGACAACTTTAATAAAGAATTTGGAAATTGGGAGCAAATTAAGAAATTCGCTCTTTTAGAAAATGAATTCAGTATTGATGGTGACGAATTAACACCTACTCTAAAATTGAAAAGAAAGAAAATATTGGCAAAATATGATCAAGTATATAAATCAATTTTCTGCGATTAAATTATTTTTCAGTTTATAAACGCTAAAAAAAACTAAAGTTTTGACGTTGTGATTTTCACTCGAACATGATGAAATTCGGGATAATACATCCCCTCTTCAAATGTTAATGACATAAGATGATTTCTCATTTTAATTCTTGTTGGAGTAGAGACAATTGTTGTTCCAGCACCCAAAAGTGTTGCTGATGTTACTTCTCCTTTTCTATTAACAGCAAGTTGGTAGAATGCAACTCCTTCGTTGTTGTCAATCAACTTAAAGGAAGATTCAGATGTCATTTTACGCGCCTCATCGATTAACGTACCATCTATGAGTTGGCTATAAGAAAAGGTTGAGAAACCAATGAAAAATAAAATGAATACGACTTTCATGCTTTGTGTGTTTGTTGATTCAATTACGGGAAGGTAGTTTAAAAGTTACCATTAACGTTATTTAATTTTGATCAATTATCAATATATTGAACCTTTGTTATAAATAACTTATCTTTGGGATGTGAATAATTACAAAGCGTTTTTCATCAGTTCAATTCCTTTTTGGATAAGTAGCCTATTATTGGTTTGGGGAATTCGTATAGTTGAATATATTCAATTCTTTAATGGATTATTAGATTACTCTGTTAGTTATTTCATTCAAGGCTTTTTCTTTGATCTTTGGTTTGTGTTATTGACAGGTGTTGCAATTTCCTTTGTTCAACTGCCTTTTTACTTTTTTTTAAAAGGTAAATCTATCTGGATCTTCCATGTTTTGTCGTTAAGCAGTATTATCATTCAAGTTGGCTTAAGTCAATATTTTGTTTTGATGCAGATTCCCTTGGATTCTAGTATTTACTTTCTCACATGGAGCGATTTAGAATCAATTATCAGTGTAAAGGATTATGTTCATTTCAGTTCGTTTCTATTAGTTCTTATTGGGCTTACAATTTATTTTTATTTAGGACATCGATTGAAAAAAATCAAAGTTCGTTTTACCGCTATTTTGATCCTTATAGTTGTCAGTACTTTATTTTGTAAATTCAGTGTGTACAGATCAAAGATTCCGAGTAAAACATTCATTATAAATAACCATTTCAATTATTTCATTCACGAATCAATTGATTATTTTTCTGTTAATTTCAATTCTCATCAAGATGCTATTAGCCCTGACGATTTCAAAGAATTGAATACTGCTTATTTTCCTTTTGAAAAATCAAATACTGATTATCCGCTTATGCATGCTATTGAAGATCAAAGTGATTTTCAAGAACATTTTAACCTTGATCCAAAAAATCCACCAAATATTGTAATCATTCTAGTGGAAAGTTTGAATTCTTATTTTATTAGCGATGAACAAAAAATAAAAATCCCATTAATGCCTTTTTTAAAGGACTTAACGGCAAAAAGTTTGTTTTTTCCAAATACGATTTCAACATGCGAAAGGACATTAAATGTACTTCCCGCAACTTTAGCATCTCTTCCTATTCCACCAGACAACATTTTAGCAATGGGTATGAATCCAACACCACTCCATTATTCTTTGATGTCACTTTTAAAGAAAAATTACTATTCTAGATTTTATTGTGGTGTTGATCTCTCGTTCACCAATATGAATAGTTTTATGAATTTTAATCAAACTGATTATCTCGTTCAAAATTGGGAAAAGAGTTTTAAAAAGATAAATAATGAACATTACTCTGATGGAGATGTTTTCAAACAAAGTTGGTTAGATAAAAAGTATCCTTTAAGTAAAAAGAATAGATTGGATGTATTATTATCGTTTACAACCCACGAACCATTCCTCTATCCGGGTAAAGAAAAATATGAAAAAACAGTAAAAAGTCTAATTGGAAAATCAAATCTTGAAGCTTCTGTTAAAACTCATATATTAAAAAATGCTGGAAAATTTGGCTCATATAATTATTTAGACGATCAACTAAGAAAATATTTCTCGACTGCAGAAAAAAGTTCAACACACAAGAATACGATTTATTTCATAGTAGGAGACCATGGCTCAGAGCTATGTGCATTTGATGCACTTTCCAGTTTGCACACGTCTTTAATAGTATATTCTCCACTTTTAAAATCAGGTAAAATTTCAAGAGAAATTGTAAGTCATCTGGACATAACTCCATCGATTATAAATTTACTCAAAAGCTACCCTGAGCTCAATTTACCAGATGAAGTGCCTTTCGCTGGAAAATCACTAGTCGTTAATCCTAAATTTGCTAGCAATCGTTATTTACCAATAAAAGGTAATAATTTAAAACTTTTCGGAACGATCTATGGAGAATACTTTTTAAGTAAAGGAACACTTTTTAAAATAGAAAAAAATCTAGATATTACCTTGGTACAGAATTCCAAATTGGCAAACAAAATCCAAAGTCAACTTGATCTTTATCGAAAATTTTCCACGTATGTCTATACACAAAATCAAATTATTCCTTATAACACAGCAAGCGAGTTTATAGATATTAAAAAATTATTCACGCTTTCTTATTCCAAGAATAAAACCGATAATGCGAAGTTTGAGAATACCGAATACATAACGATTGGAGAAATTCCTATAATTCCAAAAAAATCGTCCCTATTAGAATTTTATATCGAGATAGAGTATGAATCGAAAAACATTCAATCGAAAGATGATTTACCTGATTTCGTTTACAATTTTACAGATAAGAGCAAAAAAGAAAATAATTTGATTTATTACCGAGGAATTAAACCAAAACTACAAACAAAGTTTAAGAAAAGCGGACGATTAACTCTTGTTTATCAATGTGTTATACAATTTAAAGATTTCAAAAGGGATAAACATTCAGAATTTAATTTTTATCTATATAACCCTCTTAAAAAGGATTACCGCATCAATAAATCCATTTTTCAAATTAAAAGTGATGCATCAAGCTATAAAGCGACTAAGCAATCTTCCCCCAATTAGGTCGAGACCTTAAAACCTCGATTAAAATTTCTTTCAATTTTAAATGTTTCGGCGATTCAAGCCCTGGATCTTCCTCTAATATTTTCCGAGCCTCATCTCTTGCTAAAATAACCAATTGTGAATCTTTGGCTAAATCGGCAATTTTCAAATTCAATAAACCACTTTGTTGTGTCCCCATTAAATCTCCTGGACCACGAAGTTGTAAATCAACTTCAGCTATTTCAAAACCATCACTTGAATTAACCATTGTTTCAACTCGTTTTAACGTGTCTTTTGACAAATTATCGCCTGTCATTAATATACAATAGGATTGTTCTGCCCCTCTTCCTACCCGTCCACGAAGCTGATGCAATTGAGACAAGCCAAAACGCTCAGAACTTTCAATAATCATTACAGATGCATTTGGAACATTTACTCCAACTTCAATTACAGTTGTTGCAACCATTATTTGCGTTTCTCCTTTTAAAAATCGTTGCATTTCATAGTTTTTATCATCAGGTTTCATTTGTCCATGAAGAATACTCACCCTATAATTTGGCAATGGGAAATAACGTGAAATTGCCTCATATCCATCAATTAAATTATTAAAATCTAAGGTTTTAGATTCATTAATTAACGGGTATACAATATAAATTTGTCGCCCCTTCGCTATTTCCTCCTTTATAAAACCAAACACACGTAATCGATTCGCTTCATATCGGTGCATCGTAGTAATAGCTTTTCTGCCAGGCGGAAGTTCGTCAATTACAGAAACATCCAAATCACCATAAAAAGTCATTGCCAAGGTTCTTGGAATTGGTGTGGCAGTCATAATTAAAACATGGGGGGGAATACTGTTCTTTTTCCACATTCTTGCCCGTTGAGCAACACCAAAACGATGCTGTTCATCTATTACTACAACTCCGAGATTTTGGAATTTCACAACATCTTCTAATAATGCGTGGGTACCGACCAAAATATGAACTGATCCATCTTCCAGACCTTCATGAATTCCAATACGATCCTTCTTTTTGACTGAGCCAGTAAGAAGTTCAACACGAATTGGTAATCCTTTCAACATTTCACTTAATGTTTCGAAATGTTGTGTTGCAAGAATTTCTGTTGGCGCCATCAATGCAGTTTGGAATCCATTTCCAATACCAATCAGCATCGTCAATAATGCCACCAATGTTTTACCACTTCCCACATCGCCTTGTAGTAATCGGTTCATATGGTGACCGGTTAAAAAGTCCTTTCGAATTTCCTTTAAAACTCTTTTTTGAGCACCTGTCAATTCGAAAGGTAAATTATTGCTGTAAAAATCAGTAAATAAGTCTCCTACTTCAGTGAAAACAAACCCCTTCGATTTTTTCATAGTGATGTGCTTTCTAAGCAGTAATTCCATTTGTAAAAAGAATAATTCTTCAAATTTCAATCGTAATCGAGCCTGAATAAAATCGGTTTCTATTTTTGGTAAATGAACTTGAAACATTGCCTGTTCTCTGCCTATTAATCTATTTTCTTTCAATAAATAAACGGGTAAAGTTTCACTAATGCGTCCTTTAATTTGAGCGACTAAATTTGCTGTAAGTTTTTCTATTCCTTTAGAGTGTAGTCCTTTTGCACTTAATTTTTCAGTAGTCGAATAAACAGGTTGTAAGCCAGTTTTTAGCAAAACATCTTTCCATTCAGTCATTTCAGGATGAGGTATATTCCATAGATTTCCGTAAACTTTCGCTTTTCCAAAAATCTGAAATTCAACACCAACTTTAAGAAGTGGTTTAATCCATTTTGCGCCTTGAAACCAAACTAAATCAATTATACCAGATTCATCTTGAAATTTTGCTGTAAGTTTCGTTTGCCGTCCAATAGTTCCTTCTGCAATATGAATTATTTTCCCTTTTAACTGTGCGTATGAATCTAGGAAAGGCAAATCCGAAACCTTATGGTATTTTGATCTATCAATATATCGAAAAGGGAAATAATTCAGTAAATCGTTGAAAGTGTACACACCGATTTCCTGTCGCAACAACTCAGCTCGTTGAGGACCAACACCTTTTAAAAATTCTATGGGCGTTTGAAGAAAATCGTTCACAGAGTAAAGATACAAAAGAAAATAAAAGTGAATCAAATGTAAAAATGCATCACAAATAAATTGCGATGCATTAATTCACCTAACTCCTACTTATCACCAACTATGTATGATTTAATTTTGAAATACTAATTACTCAACATTGTGTTATTCACGATTGTCATATTTTGAATTGACGGTTGTTGTTTTAATGAGATTTTCACATTTCCCAATCCATTGTATTGAGCTTGTTGATTTTCATCCTTACTATAACATTCTTCTTTCAATTCAAAATCAATATTTACTTTTACACTTAGCATACAACCATTAGCATCTTCTATACTCAATTTGTAGATTCCATCCTCCAAAGACTCTGGATTTTCAATGTCAACTTTATCATTCAAACGGATGTTATAATTATTTGCATCATTCACAGACCACGGCGTTCCTCCATCAAAAGCTGCATCAATATTACCATTTATTGCACCCAAAAAAGCTTCCTCATTAGTCCCGTATCTTATCATCAACGGAGAAGGCATATTAATCTCTATTTCTTGATCTACTTGGACACCTTTAGCATCTGTTACAAGTACCGAATAAACACCTTTACTTAGATTATCAATAACTAAACTGTTTACTCCTGTATTCCAAGCAACTTCATAAGGCGCCTTTCCTCCGGAAATAGATAATTCAATTTCACCATTTGATTTACCAAAACAAGAAACGTCGGATTTAGTATAATTGACAGTTAACGCTATTTTTTTAAAATTAGAATTTGAAAAAACAGGGTTTGCTATGCATCCAACAATCGTTAAAGTTAAAATTGTAAGTTGTCTAAATAATTTCATGATAGAAAGTTTTAATGTTTAATACATTACAAACAAACTCAAATTAAACAAGACCAACAACGATTTTAATCTCCTACTATCAACATTACATAGTATTCTGGATTTACTTCTAAGTGTTTATACTTAGATATGTTTGGCTAAATAAAAAATCCCCCGAATATTCGGAGGATTTTATGTTCAAGAACATTGAGCTTATTTTATCTTTTTGAATTTCGCTATTCCTTTTGTCAGGAATTTTTGATAATCTTCAACACTTGGATCATATCCTCTTGGATCTGAAAGATCATTACCATTAACATCTTGAATAATATATAAAGGTTGAGATAACTGTCCGTATTTCTTAATTTGATATTCAGACCATTTATTTCCAATATTTTTCATTTTACCATTCAATTCTTTAGAGAATACTTGCTCTGATTCGGGCAACAACTCTTTGTCATCACAATACAAGGAAATAATTACCATTTGTTCTTGCAATATTGACCGCACTTTATCATTTGTCCAGACCATATTTTCTGTCTTACGACAATTTGCACATGAAAAACCTGTAAAATCGACAAGAACTGGTTTATTTGCCAATCGTGCATATTCTCTTCCTTTTTCTAAATCATGAAATACTAAAATAGAACCATCTCCAACTTCGTGCATATAATTTTTAAAACGCAACGCCAAAGTATCACCTTCAATTTCTGGATTTCCTTTCACAAAACGGAAATTATCTTCTGAATGAGTTCTAGGAGGTGCAATACCATCAATCATATATAAAGGCGCTCCCCACATTCCAGGTAACAAATAAATTGCTAATACAATTGAACTTAGCGCAAACATGAATCGAGTTACACTTAAATGTGCTAATGGTGTATCGTGAGAAAAGCGCAATTTCCCAAGTAAATAAAGACCCATAATTGCAAATACAGCAACCCAGACAGCAACAAAAATCTCTCTTGTTAAGAAATCCCAGTGGTAAGCCAAATCGACCATACTCAAGAATTTCAGGGACATTGCAATTTCTAATAATCCAAAAACAACCTTTACACTATTTAACCATCCTCCAGATTGTGGTAAGGAATTCATGGCACTTGGGAATACCGCAAATAAGGTAAATGGCAAAGCTAAACCTGTGGCAACTCCCCCCATAATTAGGGCAGGAGCTAAAATTGATCCTGAAGAAATTGCTTGAACCAATGCTGTTCCGACAATTGGACCAGTACATGAAAAAGATACTAGAACAAGTGTAAATGCCATGAAGAAAATCCCAATAAAGCCGCCTTTATCTGCTTTAGCATCCGCTTTATTCACCCATGATGACGGCATTTTAATTTCAAAAGCACCTAAGAAAGAAAATGCAAACAGTATGAAAATAGCAAAGAAAATTAAATTCAAGAATGCGCTAGTTGAGAATTCGTATACTGTTGCTGAGCTTCCTGTAAGAACTGTTACTAGAATACCAACAGTAACATAAATAACGATAATTGAAAACCCATAAAAAAGTGCGTTTAAAATTCCTTTTCTTCTACTCCCTGATTGTTTCGTGAAGAAAGTCACAGTCATTGGAATCATTGGAAATACACAAGGTGTAAACAATGCTGCAAAACCAAAAGCGAATCCTGTAAAGAAAATAACCCAAAGATTAATTTCTGTTTTGTCTTTTTTTGAATCAGCTGGAAAAACTTCTTCTTGTTTTTCTTGAATTTTTGTCTCTCCTTTTGCTGGGTCATTGGTAGTTGGTACAACTGTTGTGTCGATGGCTGCTGCTTCTGCAATCGCTTCTGCAGTTGGTTTGAAACCACTTACCTTTAATATAGCAGTTTGGTCTGGAGGGAAGATACACCCATTTGCATCACATACTTGAAATGCATAATCAAAAGTTAGTTCGAATGGTTTAGCATTTAGAATTTCTACCTTTTGCTTAAAAACGGCAGTTTTTTCAAAAAACAAAGAAGTTCCCAATTCATCAACAACTGTATGAGCTTTAATTCCATCAATTAAAACACCTACTAGTTTATAATCTTTAGATTTTGGAAAATCAAATTTTGTAGGATATCCAGTAAGATCAGCCTTATTCGGGTCATGATTTACTGAAAAAACATGCCATCCATCTTTTAATTTAGCTGTTGCAACAATTGTTGCGTGAGTATCATCTGTTTTCTCTAATTTGAATATCCAAGATATTTTATCGGACCAGTCTCCACCTTGAGCATTGGCTTGAAAAAAAGTTCCAAGAAAAATGAAAACTAAAATTAGTGATGTAATTAGTTTTTGCATAGTTATATATTAATTGTTGATTGCTATTGTAAATAATTCTTCTGTTGGCGGAAGGCACATAGTTTCGTTACACAACATATAGGTAACACTTCCTTTGATAGATGTTGCGTCTTTTACAGATACACGTTGACTAAAAACAGCTTTACCTTCAAAGAAGTCAAGCATTGCCTCAAAATTTTCATCGTATTTTTGAATTGGAAGCGGTTCCGTAACTTGACCTATTAGCTTGATTTGAGAATTATCGTCAAATAGAAAACTAGTCGGTACTGGACCAATTTCATTACTGATGTGTTGACTATATAAATGCCAGCCATCAGCTATAGTTGCCTGAATTTCAATTGTTTTTTGCTCTTTGTTATAAGAATAGCTCCATTGGATTTTGGATTGGCCAAAACCCGAAAAAGTGAAAAAAGTCAAAAAAATTAATAATAGTTTACAGTTCATCTATGTTTTATCTTGCTCAAATCTACACAAATCAAACATAATAGATGAAGCTGAAATCAAATAATCCTTGAAATCCTATTTCGAATTTTAAGCACTATTTAAAAAATAAAAATGACGGTTAAGAAGTTTTAGAGTTTAATTTCTAAAATTTTAGCAATAGGAATCCATACACCTCCTTTTAAGCAAATGAACTTGGTTCCAGCAGCCCAAATTGTTGTATCTACCCTTTTAAGACCACTGTCATCTTGAAAAATAATGGAAACCTTACTTCTGTGAGAATTCCCTAAGATTGTTGCACGCTCAATTTGAGTCAACAATTCCGGATGTTGTTTGATTGGTTGTTTGTCACTGAATGACAATGCACTGATCAACTCTTTTTCGATTAATTCTGGTTTCATAACTGCTTGCATAGTCTGAGATTTGAATTTATAAGGTAACAATTCATTTTTGATTTAAACAACAAAATGAATATTTATTGTCAATGAATGAATAAATAGGTTCTTAAATCGACTAAAGATTGAATTCCGAGATAGAATATCTTGCAGTAGCCGTTATAGAATGATCTGCAAAAATTCCTTTTTCAAACATATACTTCCCTGTAATAGCTATCATTGCTGCATTATCCGTGCAATATTCAAATTTTGGAAAGTAAACGTTCCATTTTTTTTCGCTACTTAATTTAGTAAGTGCATCTCTCAATCCACTATTTGCGGAAACACCTCCTGCAATCGCAATTTCAGAAATATTTAATTCTTGAGACGCTTTAAGAAGCTTTTTCATTAGAATATCGATTATTGTTTTTTGAATTGATGCACATAAATCATCCAAGTTCTCTGCAATAAAATGTTCATTTAACTTTAATTGTTTTTGCAGGAAATAAAGAATTGAAGTTTTCAATCCACTAAAACTATAATCGTAATTAGGTATGTTTGGTTTTGAGAATTCGAACTTTAATGGATTTCCATTTTTCGCATGTTTATCGACCAATGGTCCTCCCGGATAAGGAAATCCTAACATCTTTGCTGCTTTATCAAAGGCTTCTCCAGCGGCATCGTCTATGGTTGTTCCAATTACGCTCATTTTTAAATAATCTTCAACTAAAACAATTTGGGTATGCCCGCCTGAAACAGTCAAACATAAAAAAGGAAATTTCGGTTTTTCTTTTCCATCATCATCAATAAAATGTGCTAAAACATGCCCAACCATATGATTCACATCAATCATCGGGATGTTCATTGCTAATGAAAAAGCCTTTGAAAAAGAGGTACCAACAACCAATGATCCCATAAGACCAGGCCCACGTGTGAAAGCAATAGCATCAATATCATTTTTGGTAATTCCAGCCTTTCTTATAGCGGCATCAACAACAGGTATTATATTTTGTTGGTGTGCCCTACTCGCTAATTCAGGCACGACTCCACCATAATTTTCATGAATTTCTTGTCTAGCAATCAAATTTGAAAGAATGGTACTGTTTTTGAGTATAGCGGCAGACGTATCATCACAAGATGATTCAATACCTAAAATGATTATATCTTTTTGCCGCAAGATTGTTAAATTTGTGTTCTAAATGACAAAAGTATTCAAAATAATTGGACGATTTCTTGGAATTTCCTTGGAATGGATTCTAATCGCTATTATAGTGTTTGCTTTTATTATTCGTACTAGCCCAGTTCAAACTTATCTAGCACAAAAAGCCACTGAATTCCTTTCTAAAGAATTAAATACGACCATACGAATTGATAAAGTGGCAATCGTATTTATTGACAGAGTAGCCTTAGATGGCGTTTTCATTTTGGATCAACAAAAAGACACATTGGCTTCAATAGGAACTATTTACATCACATTAGATGAACTTAATTTAGATAAAAACTATGTTAAGCTTGGTAAAGCAGAATTAGAAAAAGGGCTTATTCATATTAACAGAGATAAAATTACAGGTGACTATAACTATTGGTTTTTATCAGATTATTTTTCTTCGGGGAAGACGAAATCTGGCACGAAACCTATGAAAATAAATCTGAGTAAGCTTCAATTAAGCGATGTTAGTATCAAATATGATGATTACAGAAAATCATATTCTACCTTCGGGATGGATTTTGATCATATTAATCTAAAGCATGTTTATTTAACCGCTGAAGATTTTAAATCAGATAAAGGAGTTATTTCAACTAAAATCACGGAACTTAGAGCAATAGAGAAAAGTGGATTCATATTAACAAAATTTTCAGCAAACGCTTCCGTTTCTTCAAAAGGAATTAAGGTTGAAAATGCACAAATCATAACTCCTTTGTCAAATATAGATTTGCCAAAACTCCATTTATTAATGAATGATTATGCTGATATACAGACTTTTGTTGACAGTGTTTCATTTGATGGGAAAATCGAAACGAGTAAGGTGTCTTTAAAAGATGTATCGTATTTTGCTCATAATCTTGAGGGAATGGATCAAATTGTGTCTGTCAAGGGAATAGTAACCAATAAAGTCGACAACCTTAAAATCGCCAATTTAGATCTAAGGACGGGCAAAAAAACCATCATTAAAGGAACACTGAACTTACCCAATTTCAATGAATTAAATAAAGCCTTTTTCAATGAAAAGATTGATTATGCATACATTTCATTAAATGATTTAAAAAAAATAAAACTCCCAAAGTCGTCAAAAGATAAATACCTGAGTTTCGATAAATATTTGGAGCGTCTGGTTTATTTTCAAGCTAAAGATTTCCGTCTAGATGGTTTTTATTCACAATTTGTAATTGCGGCAGATTATGTTAAAACGAATTTAGGCAAAGTAAAAATTGACAATGGTATCATGTTCACGGAGAATCCAAAAAACAAATCTTACTTTTTTGAGAAATCTGAAGCTTCTAACTATGATGTGAAAGTTGAACAATTTCAGTTAGGACAATTTTTGAATAATCGAAGTTTTGGTGAGGTAGACGGTACGTTTTTCTTGTCCGGAGAGGCTTTTTCAATCGCTGATATTCATTTCAACTTTATGGAAGGTCATGTGAATAGATTCGATTATATGGATTACTCCTATAACAATATATACATCTCAAATGGGAGTTTTATCGACAATATATTTATTGCAAAAATAGATGTGAAAGATGATAATTTAAATTTAGTTTATGATGGGTATATCGATTTCAATGGCAATCAACATATGGAATTCACTGTTGATCTTACAAAAGCAATTCTAGCCAACTTAAACATTACTCAATCAGATAGTACAACATTAACTTCCAATTTCACTGTTAATATCACTGGAAAAACTGCAAATAGCATGTCAGGATATATTACAATGAATAGCATGAAATATACTGAAGGATTGCGAGAAATTGTTATCCCAAGTCTTACCCTTTCTGTTTTAAGAGGAGTAACTCAAGATGAATTTTCCATTAATAGTGCAGTTGCAGATGTTGAACTAAAAGGAAAAATTAATTTCTCAACACTTCTTTCAGATTTTGCTGATCAATTTGTTAAGGTTTTTCCATCAATTGTTGAAGACAATGTTATTAGAAAGAAAAAAACAGAATTCAAAAGTGATTTCACCTATTCGATAATCGCGAAAGATTTAAATGATTTCTTAGCAATCTTTGTTCCCGACTTAAAGGTTGATTATGGCACTTCGCTAATTGGTCATTATGACGGAGCCAAAGAAGATTTTTCTATGGATTTAAAATCCTCCAAAATTGTTTATCAAGAAATGATTTTTGAAGGAATTAATTTAAATCAAACACTTACCGCTTCTAAAATACTAGCCGATTATAAAGTTAAAAAATTCATTTACAACGATTCAATTTCTATAGATGATGTTCACTTTAATACTGAAGGCAAGCAGAATTCTTTAATATCAGAATTATCCTGGAATCCCAATTCGACAAATGAATCAATGATTTTGTGGGAAACATCAATAATTGACAACAAGAATCTTAATTTCACCTTACAACCTTCTTATTTTAGTATAAATGAACAACGCTGGAACATTGAAAACCAGTCAGATTTTTCCATTTCCGAAGATGAAATACACATTTCAAAATTTAAATTGGAGCGAAATAAACAATTCATATCCGTTGATGGATGTTTGTCTCGAAATGATATTGATAAACTTAACTTTAGAATTAACGATATTAATTTAAAAGAAATAGGCGATTTAATAGGGTTCGAAGTAAACATGGAAGGATTAATTAATGGTTGGGGAAATATTTCAAACCCATACACAAACCTAAATTATATGGGAGATGCATCGATCCAAGGACTCTATATCAACAAAGAAGAAGTTGGAGATGTTTTCTTCCAATCTGAGTGGAAAAAATCAAATAAAAGTATTGCCTTACTTGGTGATTTACTTTACAAAGGAAATCAAACATTCAAATTCGACGGTAACTATTTTCTAGAACGTGAAACAGAAAATTTAGATTTCAATCTTCTTTTTGATCAAACAGATATTCAATTCACAAACGCATTTATGGATCCGGATGTAGTAAACAATATCAAAGGTCTTATTGATGGGAGATTAAAAGTTACAGGTACACCAGATGCTCCAATACTTGAAGGAGATGTTAAGCTTATTGGGGGTAATGCTAAAATAGAAATCTTAGGTGTGAATTTTGGTCTTGATGGTGAAATTTCAGTAGATGAATATGGATTCTACATTGACAATATGCCTGTTACAGATGAAGAAGGGAATACAGGAGCATTAATTGGCTCCATTTACCACGAAAATTATTTAGATTGGAATTTTGATTTGCAGTTCGACCTTGAAAACGATGTAATTATAGGAGAAAATGCGCTTTTTGGATTTAGTTCCAACACTCCCATTGATAAATTCTTAGTATTGAATACCACCTTTAAAGAAGGTGATTATTATTATGGAAAAGCTTTTGTTACGGGTACGGCAAATATTTTTGGATATGCTGATAATATTGAAATAACTGTCGATTTACAAACTGGAAAAGGCACTACCGTTATCTTCCCAATGTATGGTGCTGCTGAATTAGATGAAGAGGAAAGCTTTATTACTTTTAAGAAAAAAGACCTATCCTATTTGATTGAACCTGCAAAAATTGATTTTACTGGTGTGGATTTAAATCTCAACTTTAGGGTAACTCCTGATGCCGAATTAAAAATCATTTTCAATGAACAGACTGGAGATGAAATCAACACAAAAGGAAGCGGAGACATTTCCATAAAGTTAGATAACCTTGGTGATTTAACTATGGATGGAACATTTCAAGTAAAAGAAGGATTGTACAATTTTGCAATGGGACCAATAAAACAACCATTTCACATCGAAGAAGGGGGAACAATTGCATGGACAGGTGATCCTTATAATGCAGTGTTAGATTTAAAAACTTATTATGAAGTCAACGCAAATTTGTCTGAAATATCTCCTGATCAATTACAAGGGACAGGAAAAGGTTCAAATCAAAAAATCTTATGTTATTTAGGTTTAACTGAATCATTAATGAAACCAAACATTAATTTTGATATTAAGGCTCCAAAGGCAGATGAAACGGGAAAAGCTTTATTAGCCAACATTACAAGTGACGATGCAGAATTGAATCGTCAATTTTTCTCATTATTGCTATGGAAAAAATTCCAACCTTTAAAAGGAAGTACGGCAGCTGGTGGTTCTGCAGCGTTAGATTTAGTTTCAAATCAAATAAATTCAATGTTAGCGATGGTATCCAAAGACTATAAATTAAATGTGAATTTAGATTCCGATAAATTAACGGGTGAAAATTCATATGAATTTGGTGTTTCTAAAGGATTCCTTGACAATCGATTAATTTTCACAGGTAGTTTTGGTGTAGAGAATAATTTAGGCGAAAATCAAGAGAGTCAAAGCGCATTGATAGGAGATGTTAGTTTAGAATACCTTTTGAATGAAAGTGGAACTTTTAGAATCACTATTTTTAATGAATCCAACGATTATTCCGTTATTCAAAACAAACAACTTGGTCCATTTACTCAAGGTGCAGGTTTGCATTATCAAGAAGGTTTTGATCATTTTGATAATTTCAAATTAGCCCAGCATTTCTTGGATATGTTTAGAAAAAAACAAAATAAAAAATACCCAGTAAAAAGGAAAAAAAGACAAATTCCAGTACCTCAATCGATCGACAATTCAATTCATTATATTGTTCCGAAGAATAAAATGAAAATATCCTAAATCTTCTTGTCAAATTGTTTTTAACTTAAATCAATTCTGTATTTTTACCATTCAAATAAATCATCCATTAGAAAGTTGTTTTGATGAAAAAAGTACTTATTGCAAACAGAGGAGAAATTGCTCGACGCGTTATTAGAACGCTAAAAAAAATGAATATCACTAGCGTTGCAATCTATTCAGATTCTGATCGTAATTCACCACACGTTTTGGAAGCTGATGAAGCTGTGTATGTTGGCGAAAGTCCTTCTTCTGAAAGCTATTTAAAACAAGACTTAATCCTACAATATTGTAAAGAATTGAACGTTGATGCTATTCATCCTGGATATGGTTTTTTATCTGAAAATGCTCATTTCGCAAGAAAAGTTAAAGAGGCAGGAATGAAATTAATTGGCCCTTCTCCAGAATCAATGGAATTGATGGGTGATAAATTAAGTGCAAAACAAGCCGTTAAATCTTTTAATGTTCCTTTAGTTCCTGGTGTTGACGAAGCAATTACAGATGTTGATGAAGCTATAAAAATCGCAGAACAAGTTGGTTACCCAATATTAATTAAAGCTTCTGCCGGTGGTGGTGGAAAAGGAATGCGCTTAGTTGAAAATTCTGGTGAATTTGTTGAACAAATGCGCATGGCTCAAGGAGAGGCACGTTCTTCGTTTGGAGATGATGCAGTTTTTATTGAGAAATTTGTTTTAGAACCAAGACATATTGAAATTCAAGTTTTTGCTGATAGTTTGGGCAATGTAGTGTACTTGTTTGAGCGGGAATGTTCAATTCAAAGAAGACACCAAAAGGTTGTCGAAGAGGCACCAAGTTCTGTCTTAACACCTGAACTTCGCAAAGAAATGGGAGAAGCAGCTGTGGCAGTTTGTAAAGCTTGTAATTATGAAGGTGCTGGTACTGTTGAATTTCTTGTAGATGCAAATATGAAGTTTTACTTCTTAGAAATGAATACTCGTTTACAAGTCGAGCATCCTGTGACAGAAGAAATTACAGGATTGGATTTAGTTGAATGGCAAATTCGAGTAGCAAGAGGAGAGAAATTACCAAAATCACAAGAAGAGCTCACAATAAATGGCCATGCTATTGAAGTTAGAGTATATGCAGAAGATACATTAAATGGTTTTACGCCTGATATCGGAACATTAAAAAGATATCGAATTCCAACAGGAAGAGGTATTCGTGTGGACGATGGTTTTGTTGAAGGAATGCCTATCCCTATTTATTATGATCCGATGATTGCTAAATTGGTAGTTTGGGGAAAGACCCGAGAAGAAGCTATCGAAAAAACGATTAAAGCGATTGACAACTATCAAATTTCGGGATTGAAAACTACATTGGATTTTGGAAAATATGTTTTAAAGCATGAGGCATTTCGTTCAGGAAAGTTTGACACAAATTTTGTAAAACATTACTTTGAAGATCCAAAAATCATGTATTCTGCAATGGAAGAAGAGAAGGAAGCTCTTCAACATGGAATCAATCAAATATGGGATTCGATAAAGGAACGAGATAAGAAAGAATTCGCATCTAGACAGATTGTTAGCTCATGGAAAAATGCACGTTCATAAGTAGTTTCAAAATATGTCAAATTAATAGCGAAATTTTTATCAATTAACAATACTTTTACACCAATTAAAAACAAAGCATGAACTTACACGAATATCAAGGTAAATCAATTTTGAAAAGCTACGGAGTTGCAATTCAGGAAGGAATTGTAGTAGACAAAGTTGAAGATGCAGTAGCTGCAGCTAAAAAACTAACTGAAGAAACAGGTACTGGTTGGTACGTTGTTAAAGCACAAATTCACGCAGGTGGACGTGGAAAAGGAACGGTTGAAGAAACTGGATCTCACGGGGTTGTTCTTGCAAAAGGAATTGATAAAGTTGAAGACACTGTAAAAGGAATACTTGGTGGACATCTTACAACTGCTCAAACAAACGGCAAAGGAAAAAAAGTAAATAAAGTATTAATTGCTCAGGATGTATATTATCCAGGTGAAACGGAAGTATCTGAATTTTATATGTCAGTTCTTTTAGACCGTGAGAAAGCACGAAATGTAATTGTTTATTCTACAGAAGGTGGAATGGACATTGAACATGTTGCTGAACATACTCCAGAACTTATTCATAGAGAATTCATTGACCCTCGTTTTGGTGTTCAAGGTTTTCAAGCACGTAAAATTGCCTTTAACCTCGGATTATCTGGTGAGGCTTTGAAGCAAATGACAAAATTCATTTTTGCTTTGTATGCGGCTTATGATGGAATTGATGCTTCAATGTTTGAAATAAATCCAGTATTAAAAACTTCTGACAATAAAATCATCGCTGTTGATGCGAAAGTAACAATGGATGGAAACGGTTTGTTCCGTCATCCAGACTATTTAGCAATGCGTGACAAATCAGAAGAAGATCCAACGGAAGTTGAAGCTGATGCAGCAGGATTGAACTTTGTGAAATTAGATGGTAATGTTGCTTGTATGGTAAATGGTGCTGGATTGGCAATGGCTACGATGGATATAATCAAACTTTCAGGTGGTAATCCAGCTAACTTCTTAGACGTTGGAGGAACAGCAAATGCTGAACGTGTTGAAAAAGCTTTCCATATAATATTGAAAGATCCAAATGTAAAAGCAATTTTGATTAACATCTTTGGTGGAATCGTTCGTTGTGACCGTGTTGCTCAAGGTGTTGTTGATGCATACAAAAACATGGGGTCTATTCCTGTTCCAATTATTGTTCGTTTACAAGGAACAAATGCTGTTGAAGCTAAACGTTTAATTGACGAATCAGGATTGAATGTCCATTCTGCAGTATTGTTACAAGAAGCTGCTGATAAAGTAAAAGAAGTGTTGGCATAACAAAAAAGGCTAATCAAAAATATAGAAAAGGCTTCTCAAATTTGGGGAGCCTTTTTTAATTTGGA
Source organism: Flavobacteriales bacterium (assembly GCA_009885545.1). Classification (GTDB taxonomy): domain Bacteria; phylum Bacteroidota; class Bacteroidia; order Flavobacteriales_D; family Crocinitomicaceae; genus M0103. The sequence continues at coordinate 1,575 of VFKM01000036.1, read as the reverse complement.
ATTTGGAATTCTGAATTCTAAATCCTTTGTATCTTTGCCCTGAAATGAAAATCTTCAACCGAAATATGATAATTTACAAAAGCTTAGAAGAAATTGAAATCATGCGTGAAGCAGCGCAAGTTGTTAGTAGGACTCTTGGAAAAGTAGCTGAAGAAATTAATATTGGTGTCACTCCTAAATTTTTGGATGAAATGGCTGAAGATTATATACGTTCTCAAAATTCTATTCCTGGTTTTTTAGGTTTATATGGTTGTCCTAGTACGCTGCTTATTTCAGTAAATGAACAAGTAGTTCACGGTTTACCAACGGAGCGTCCTTTTGAAGATGGAGACATCGTTTCTGTTGATTGCGGTTCTGTATTTCAAGGCTATTATGGCGATCATGCATATACTTTTGAAATTGGAAATGTAAAACCAGAAATAAAAAAATTATTACAAGTAACCAAAGAATGTTTGTATTTGGGGATTGAACAATGCACTGTTGCCAATAGAATAGAAGACATTGGCTGGGCGATTCAAACACATGCAGAAAAGCATGGATATGGTGTTGTAAGAGACTTGGTTGGACACGGTTTAGGAAAATCACTGCACGAAGATCCGCAAGTTCCTAATTATGGAAAAAGAGGTCGCGGTAAAAAAATTCAAAATGGATTGACGATCGCGATCGAACCAATGATTAATATGGGAACAGAAAAAGTAATGCAATTAGATGATAATTGGACGATTGTAACTGCCGACGGAATGCCAAGTGCACATTTTGAACACGATGTTGCTATCGTTGATGGGAAAGCAGTAATACTTTCCACTTTTGACTACATTGAAGCGGCACTAGCAAAAAAGAAATGACAAGAGAAGAACGATCTGTTACATTAGCGATACTTACACTAATTGTTTATGCAGGTTTTCTATTTTACGATACAGGATCGATACTTTTTCCTTTTCCATTAAATGAATTAATTGTACTTATCGTTTCATTTCAATTTTTAATTTGGAATTGGAAATCCAATAGAACGATCGTAAGCATAATAACTATCGCTAGTTTCTTCAATTTTATATCGACACAATTTTTCTGGTCCTTTTTTATGACTAATGATCAAATGGAGCATTTAGTTGCTGGAGTGTCATTAGATTTTATAAAAATTGCTTATTACATATTCGTTTGCATTGGTTTAGGCTTTTATTTTTTGAAATCTTCATCTAAAAATAAATTGCTGTATTTTGGAATTACACTCTTCCCTATTCTGTTCACACTATTCACATCGATTGGTGTTTTTGAAGCAATTTCATTCATATTAGTTGCCTTACTCGGTTATAAATACAACATAAATTTGCCTATTCACTTATTGTGGTTATTGATTGGAACACTTCAATTAATGAAAATTTACACACTTTACTTCTAATCAACAAGTTGTAAATTTTGTACTTTTTTTTTTCAAATAGCTTTGAGTTGTCAAGGGTTTTATTAATTTTGCCCTCTAGTTCTTTGAACACCTGGAGGGATGGGTGAGTGGCTAAAACCACCAGTTTGCTAAACTGACGTACGGGTAACTGTACCGCGAGTTCGAATCTCGCTCTC
>VFKM01000066.1 GCA_009885545.1 Flavobacteriales bacterium | reverse complement strand
TCTTTCTACTAATATTCTCTAGTAGAGTTTCATACTTCAAAGCTAAGAGGCTGTTTTTCCTTTTTCAATGAGATAGAATTTCGTTTTTCAGAAAATCGTAATCGAATTATTTTAAACGATAGGCTTTTAGCCTACGATTCCGTTCAGTTTTCAACTGACGTATTTCTTTTTTTTCATACTCCATAAGTGAATAACGATTTTTTTTAAAGGAAACCATGTCGCTGAACTCCATGGATTCCTTTTTTTCAAGAGATACCGAATAAAACAATTGGTAGGAATTCTATTAATGTGTTATAATAATTCTAGATTGAAAAACATTGTCTGAAGAACTAGCTTTCAAAAAATAAACAGCACTATCAAATGAAGTCAGATCTAAACTATATCCAGTATTTAATTTTACTCCAGAACTTGTAAAAACAAGTCGACCATTATAGTCAAAAACCTCCATTTGAAACACCTCATCTGAATTCAACCAAACTTTAAAATTTCCATCATTTGGGTTAGGAAATACAGATAAGTTTTGACCCGTTAAATTTGGTGGATTGGCAGTGTAATCAATTGTTTTCCGAATAGTATCATTACAAGCAACAGTCTTTGTTTCTATTGTATAATTTCCGGGTAGAGGATATAAATGATTTATTGTCTGTAAATCTCCTTCATACAAAGTATCAATTTCACCATCTCCCCATGCAATTGTTGTGTAATCAAAATAGGTAGAAAAATTTTGTGCATTCAGAATTACTCCATCTCCCGAAAAAACAACAGAATCTTTTGGATGCTCAAAATAACCCAAACAATTAGTGCGCATGAGCCAACCATCCTCCGTATTATCTGGAGAATCAGGAAAAACATAACCGGCTATGAGAAAATCTCCATTAATCATCATTTTAAGGTCAGTAAGATAATTCTCATTATTCCGTATTGATAATTCCCTATGCCAAATACTATCTCCATCAGGAGTGATTTTCTGTAAAAAACCAATGGTTCTTGTATTTACTCCATCCCATTTCCAACCACTCAAAATAATAGTTTTATCAATATTTTCTATCATACTAGCCCATCCATTTTGAGAACTCTCTATAAAAGGAAAGTAATCAGGAAAAGTCCTCCAAAGTTCATTTCCATCATTGTCTATTTTCATAAAAAAGGGGTGCGCATTCAAATTTTGAGGTGTTGATAGTGTTCCATAAACAAATAAGGTGCTATCACTTAGAACTTTGCAAAAAGCACCGTCATAATCCTCTCCTCCAATAAATTTTTCCCAAATGGAGTTACCCGAGGGATCTATTTTTTTAAGCCAAATTTGACTTTTATTAATACCATCTCTATCGAAAAACATAGATAATATAAATGTGTCATCTATGTTTTTTGATATCGAAAACCCCATATCAACACCAGCTCCACCATAAGTTTGTTCCCAAAGAATATTTCCAAAGGGATCCATTTTTACTAGCCAAGCATCTAAATTTCCAAAACTCACTTCTTTACTACCAAATAATATGAAATTACCGTCACCAGTTGGAAGTATACAATCAAAACGACTATATGCATTAGTTAGATTATACAATGTGTCTAATAGTAAATTGCCATTCAATGAAAATTTAAGTAAATTTGGATATAGTTGTCCATCATACATTGCGCCGACAGAATAAAGGATATCATTTTTTATAAATAAGTTATTTCCCCAGCCACCATATATATCCATAGTATCTCGTCCATACCTAAATGTAGAAATAGTATCTCCATTAAAATTATTAATATAACTGTATGTTTTATATCTTTTACCAAAAGTATCTCTCATGAATCCATCGACAAGTATTGTATCCTGATTGACAATCCAAATATCGTCATACGTATTAATTGTTTCAATTATATCGTGAGTTTTATTGTAATAAATTGTCTGTGCTTGCAATAAATTACAAACACAGACAACATGAAATAATATAATAAAAATGTATCTCACTATTTAGTAATGACAATTCGTTCAGTATAGTTATTTTCTATACCTGATTGAATTGCAGTTACTTTTAAGACGTATATACCTGAAAAAAGTTGGGAAAGATCAAGTGTTAAACCTAATTTATTTGAGGTTGCTTCATATAATAATCGTCCCTCTAAATTATACACTTCAACAGTTTTAGTTGCATCATTTTGTTCTTGAAAGGCAATTTCAAACCATCCAGTTGATGGATTTGGATAAACCAATATGGAAGATTGCTCTTCTTCAAGTGGAGTCCAATGTTCTTCTTTGGATTGAACAGTCAAGGATTTATTACCATCCAAATCAAAGCCATCCACATAAGGTAATTTTGAATCTTTGAAGTTCAGGATAGACCGAGCAAATGGTGATATTGAATGGTCATTATTGGCGGAATGTTTTAACATGTGTCATTCTTTATTTGGTTATAATTACTCTTTCCGTTAAAGTCGCATTTTCTGAACGCACTTTTACAAAATACATTGCACTTTCAAATGAAGATAAATCTAGATTAAAGCCAGTATTGAGGAGAATATTTGAATAATTACTTACGATTCGTCCACTCGCATCAAAAACCTCAATTTGAAATACCTCCTCTGAATTCAACCAAACTTGAAAATTCCCATCGTTTGGATTGGGAAAAACAGATAAGTTTTGATTTGATAGATTTGGTGGATTGGCAGTGTAATCAATTGTATTCCGAATTGTATCATTGCAAGCCACGGTTGTTGTTTCTATTGAGTAATTTCCGGGTAGGGGATATAAATGGTTAATGGTTTGCAAATTTCCTTCATACAAAGTATCTATTTGACCATCTCCCCATGAAATTGTAGTGTACTCAAAGAAAGTAGAATAATTGTTTGCATTTAATTGCGATTCAGTTCCCGAAAAAACAATTGAATCTTTGGGATGTTCAAAATACCCCAAACAATTAGTGCGCATGAGCCAACCATCCTCTGTATTATCTGGAGAATCAGGGAAAACATAACCAGCCATTAAAAAGTCGCCATTATCAAGGATTTTTAGGTCAGTTAAATAATTATCGTTGTTTCTAATTTTATAATACCTTGACCATAAACTATCTCCATTTTTTGAAATGCAGTACATTACCCCTTTAGGGTTGAACAAATCTTGTTCTTTATTAACTTTACCAATAATTACAAGATTTCCATTTTCTAATTCTTTAGCTAAAATGAAAGTATTTAAACCTATGGAAAAATCAGATTTTTCAAAAGTCTTCTCCCAAATAATATTTCCGAATTGATCAAGTTTTGTAACCCAAGCCTGTGATTTATTAGTTTCATATTGGTTGTATCCGGTTAATAAAACTTCGCCATTTAAAAGTGGCTTACCATTTGAACTTTCATAATAAATGGTATTATCAATAACTTTTTCCCATATAACTTCACCATTTGGATCTATTTTTATGATGTAATTATCTGAACCACTGTCATATTCTTTACCCGCAGAAATAATATAATTACCGTCAGAAGTCTTTTCAATTATACTACAACCATTATTTTCAGTACTTCCATAAGTATTTTCCCAAAGAATATTTCCATCAGTGTCCATTTTAACAAGCCAAATATCCAAATTCTCAAAACTTACCTCTTTCGTTCCAAGAATTAAAAAATGACCATCATCGGTTTCTAACATACTTTCAAACCCACTCCAATTAATTTCTGAATTATACAGGGTATCAATGATTAAAATCCCATTTAAAGAAAATTTTAGAAAATTAGCGTATTGTTTACCATTTTGATATAAAGCCCCACAACTATAAATATTCTCATCTTTAATTGAGATATTCATTCCCTTTCCGCCAAAAATATCCATCGTGTCACGACCATATCTGAAGGTAAAAATTGTGTCACCTGAAATCGGTTTTACATAATTGTAAGTATTATATCTTTTATTGGATGTATCTCTAATGAAACCACTTAATAAAACTGAATCCTGATTAATTATTAAAATATCGTCATAGGCATTTATTGTCTCTTCTAAGTCCTGTGTTTTATTATAATAAGATACCTGTGCTTGTAGAAAACTACAAGCACAGGTAATTTGAAATAATATTATTAAAATACATTTCACTATTTAGAAATAATAACTCTCTCAATATAATTCTTTTCAACTCCAAGTTGAATTGCTGTTACCTTTAAAACGTATATTCCCGAAAATAGTTGGGACAAATCAATAACTAAGCTTACTTCATTAGAATTACCGTTATACAATAATTTGCCTTCAAGATTGAATACTTCAACTGATTTAATCGCATCATTTTGTTCTTCGAAAGCAATTTCGAAGAACCCGGTTGAAGGATTTGGATATACCAATATTGAAGATTCTTCTTCAAGAGGAATCCATTTTTCTTCTTTAGATTGAGCTGTCAACGATTTGTTACCATCCAAATCATACGCATCCAAATACGGTAATTTAGAATTTATGAAATTTAAAATGGATCTGGCGAATGGGGAAACCGAATGTTCTTCGCTCGCGACTTCTTTAATCATTTGCAATTCAACTGGAGTTAAATTATGATAACCACCAGGTCTATTCACAATATTGATAATTGATAAATAGAAGTCATGGAATCTCATTAAGTCCTGCGCTTCCTCTGGATTAGATGATAAAATCGAATCAGCATAATTTTGAACAATTGTTAAATGATATATCGCTGCAGCTTGATCCTGTTGTAACAAAATTGGAATTAAGACTTTTGATCGTTCTATAGGTTTGCATTCATTCAAAGCAAAGGAAACACTATCCATATAGTTAGAGTCAAGGTACATCTTTAACAAATCATTTGTTGCCAAGCGCTGGTTATTTTCATAATGATTAATCGTTTTTTCAATTTGCTCTAAAGGTGATTCTCCGAACGCGATTGCCATTAATTGGTTTTTCACTGCATTGGGCATATTTGAATTTACAATCCCATTTCTAACATTTTGTTTAAAAGGTGCATTGCCCTCTAAAATTTGTTTTTTTATGGCATTAGGCATCGTTTTATTAATCACTGCCATTTGGCTTTGTTCACTTAAATAGGGAGCAAAAGTAGCCAATTGAGCTTTCAATTGAGCAGGATTTGTACTGTTAGCGATGAGAGATAAAACGGCTTGTGAATTTCCACCATCAATTAATCCTTTTAATTCGGTTATAGCCTGTTTGTTTTTATCTATTCTTATATGTTGGGCAGGGGGCACTCCAATCGTTAAGATGGTAGAAGGACAAGCTTCAGGACGTATATATGTTGTGCTAATTATACATTCTGAAAGTAGTACACTACCATTAACACAGCTTGAACTGATACCAACATCACTTTGAGGATAAGAGTTGTACTCAAATATTGACAAGCTAGAATTTCGAAGTTGATTAAAATCTGAATTATTGCATCCACCATAAAACTCATTTGCCTGGGGCAAGGTTGGAGGTACTGTTGGCAGTCCAGATCCACAATCTCCTTGCACTGCAATTAAGCCATTTGCCACATGTATATCGGCTAAAGTTGTATTTGATAATTTATAGAAGCGGTTACAATCAATTTGTAAGGAATTGTTTGACCCGGCAACCTGAGTTCCAACAGTTAAATCTTTATAATCATTGTAGAAATTTGATACTCCACCTGAACCGGCATCTGAGTTATTCATGAAAACACCCATACTTCTACCAGCACTGTTGTATTGTCCATTGAATTTATTGTCTTCTATTTTTACAATTGATGCTGCATCTGTATAAATTCCGAAAGCATACCTTGCTTCTAGCGGCACAATTAGATAAGGAATTGTAAATTCAGATCGAATGATATCCCCGAAATTAGCACCTTCAACTCGCACCATACAAATTGTTGTTAAATATTGTTTTATCAATTGTAAAAGGTGATTTGTTAATGTTGCTTATGGCAATTCCTGTATATAAATTGTGGAACTCATTCTTTACTTCATTTATTGGAGGACATCCTCCAGGAGAAACAAATGAAGAGGTACAACCAGGTTTAACCACAAAAGCCGCATCCACTGATAGAATTCCAGTGCCTCTTTCTATAATAGGAACATTCATTCTATAATTAGTAAATGTATTTCCTTGAATTCGAACATTTTTTGTATCCCACATAATAATTTGTGCATACGGTTCAGTTGTCATTCCACCATCTCCGAAATCGTCGGTTGTAGTGAAATTACATTTCAGGATACCACTTTTATCATTTGTTAATGCCCCAGAAGCCGTATAGGGTGTATATTTCATGAAACCAAAAGATGCATAATTATTAATAAAATTGGAATTGGTAGCAATTATAATCCCACCACCTGTTTTAGTCCAATCTACTGTATTGTCATTATTTCTAGCTGTAGTGGCCGCGCCATTTCTTGCATTTGAAATAGTACTGCTCGAAATCGATAAAAAACCTTGATTTGAATTTGGAGTTTGAATTTGTCCGGGTTGCCCTTGAACCTCAATTCCATCCCACATGGCTTTTTCGCAACTTTGAATCGATGTTAAAGTTGCATTGTTTATTATTAATCTTCCTCCCGGTTCAATAACAATTTTGGTATCAACATTAACACGTCTAGTGTCAGCAAATTCTATAGTGCAATTGGAGATTGTTAAAGTTGCATTTTGTTTAATAATAACATTATCATGATTGTATGCAGCATTCGTTTCTCCTACAGCTATAAATCCTCCATCCGGAGTGTTTGTCAATGCCATAAGTGGTCCTCCAAAATTTACATGTTTACACCAAATAGGATTTCCATTTAAATCATATCGTCCAATATGTTGCTGGTAAATTGAAGCATATTCACCTTCAACTGTTCTTCTTTCACAGGGGTCTTTTAAAAAACTAATAGGATCAGGCATTTGAATAAAACCTTGTGGATTTAACCCAGTTTCATCAAAATAATAATTTTTATGAGCTGTGAAACCACAAGTCATGTATCCAACCTGGTCGCCATTTTCATAAATGGGTTTGACATCATACCACCAATCTTCACCACTCTTTTCTTGATCCGTCTGATTAGGATCAATCACACCGGTTCCAAAAACTTGTGGTCCCATTGGACCATCTTTTGGCCAATGAATATTTCTATTGGCTATTCCTGGAGGTAAAACCTGAGCATATGAGAAAAATGAAGTAAAAAATAATGCGAAAAGTGCTAATTTGATAGATTTTAGTCTCATAGTTAAATAGTTTAGTCGTCTAACTTAATGATAATTATCTTATTTAGTGCCATTTGGTTGGTTTAATATAAATCTAATAGATACAGGTCTATTTTTAATGCTTATAATATATTCTAAATCATAATACTGAGTTTTTAGAATAAAATTAGATTTCATTTAGTGCAACATTTGATTATCTTTAATTCAATTAGTATGCTGTATTTCGCTGAATACATTCCCCATTTTATAAAAAGGTCATGTATCATCTGAACCCAGCAGTTATCAAAACTATTCTTTCACAGCTTCCAAAAGAGAAGCTTATCCTTCATGCTCGTTTTATTCGTCGGCAAGCTTTCATTTCAGAAGCAGGTTCTAATCGTCGTGCTATGTTTTTTAGTCTTTATCGTTGGTGTAGGTTTCATTATATCAGGTATCATTCCTAGGTGTTTAAAAATAAAAAATGATCGCAAAAATATTGGATGCTCTGCCTTCATTCAAGTTCAAGCCCTGCGGGTTTTGATAAAATAATCTCCATCAGTCAAATGACTGATAGTATTTTTTTACCAAAAATCTTGCATTCCGGCATTTCATCCAATTCGAAAATGGCTTTCTTTTTTCTTTTTTTTCCAGTTTTCTGGTTTTTTTTCTTTCTTCTTTTGGGTTAATTATGGGCGCGAAGCGCGATAAACACAGAGCATAATTTAACCACGCAGTAGCAGCGAAGCTAAACCCAAATTATGTCTAAGTATCAATTAAAAACACATCGCCCAGGAACAACTTACCAAGGAAATTATTTCTTCATTCAAAGCAAAGGATTCCATAGTTGAAAACCTTTGAAAGTGCCTTATCCAAACTGCTTTGTTTGTGTATGTGAAAACGAAAGCAGTTCGGAGGAAATGTATTGGTTGTTATATATTCTATGGCAAGGTCGAAAATTTCATGAAGTGCTGGTTGGTTCAGTTATTCCATTTATTCGAATTAAGGATTTACAAGATTTGATTCAATTAGGCCTTGATAAATTTGAAGGCAATCCCGGTCAATTTTATCAAACAGTTGTTACACTTAAAAAATTGCAACAACAAGAATTGAATTATTTCAATATCAATGACCAAATTGGAAAGCTCAAAATGACTTTGGTCAATAGAATGTTCGCTTGAAACAAAAACAAAAGGGGAGAGACTGGCGTCAAACTCCCCTTTAAACTAAAACCACTTTACAACTAAACCGAAGTGAAGATAGACAGAGTATTTCTTTCAAATTACCAAAAAATTAAACTTGAATATATTTGGACGATTTTATGACTTCTATTTGTTTTTAAAACAAAAAAAACGCCACTTTTTTCAAGTGGCGTTGCATATAAAATTCAATAAATTCATTTCTTGGTGTCCTGAGGACCTCGAAGGATGGACCAAACCCATTTTAAAAACACGCTCACTAGAAAACTCACTGTTGCACCAATCAATGCAAGGATTGCCGTTTTCATA
>VFKM01000027.1 GCA_009885545.1 Flavobacteriales bacterium | reverse complement strand
CTATAAACTATAAACTATAAACTATAAACTATAAACTATAAACTATAAACTATAAACTAATTAAGTTTCCGAATATTCAAATGAATCCAAATTGACCTTCCAAGTCGCAACATCACAGGATAAACAACCACAAAAGCGACTAGCATTGCGCCAAAAAACCAAGCGGGGTTGACAGAATCTATTAATAAAGCACACAAAAGAAATGGCAACTCAGTTAGTATTATAATTGGATAGCTTGTCCACAAAGATCCTAACCAAAATCCGGGTTCAATGCAATAGACTTGTCCACAAGAGGAACATTTTTCAGGCATTTCCAACATTCTTGAATATCGAAATAATCCTTTTGTAACAAATAAGTCGCCTTTTGAGCATTTAGGACATTTTAAACTCAAAATTGAAATTATTCTATTCACGGAAAAAGATTTACTCAAACTGAAATTGAAATGGGTAATTACCGAAATTCATTGCTAAACGATTCACGTGCCATACCTTCTGTGAATATACGTTAGATAAAGCAATAATGCAAATTGTATCGTTTCTCAAGGTAGTATAACACGCTGTATTTCCATGCCACCAACCAGAATGAAAATAATAAGTGTCTTTTCCTTTCATCTCTTTTAAACGAATACCTAAACCATAATTACTCTTTCCAGCATGTTCATAAGAATATCCTTTAAACATTTGTTTACGAAGTGAGTCGGGAAGAAACTTTTCAGAATAGGACCCTTTGTCCATTTGCAATAAATCTAATGCCGTGGTATACATATTTTTGTCTCCATAAACAGCATCCAAATAATCAAACACTTCCAATTTCTTGCTAGAATTATAGGATTGGCAAATTTTAGACAAGTTAGTCGAACGATCCAAAATAAACGTATTCTTCATTTTCAATGGTTCGAAAACCAATATTTGCATTGCTTTTGGGAATGATTGATTCGTTACTTTTTCAATAATCAAAGCCAACAAGGCATAATTGGTGTTGCTGTAAGCGAATTTTGTGTCTGGAGGAAAATTTAAAGGAAACTTGTACTTTTTCAATAGTTTCAGAACATTTCTGTTGTATAATGTTTTTCCCAAATGCCATGTATGAAAAGTGAAATAACCATAATAAGGAACTCCACTTCGATGGTTCAATAACATCCTTACAGTAACACCTTTGTACGGAAATTCTGGTAAATACCAACGTACATCTGAGTCTAAAAAAATTTGTTTTTGACTAGCCAATCTCAAAACTGCAATGGAAGTTGCTACTTTACTCACAGATGCAACGTGCATTGGAGTATTTAAGGTCATCTTCTTCTTTTCCCTGATATTTGAATATCCCTTTGAACGGATAAATAAAACTTTTCCATTCTTAGCAACTAAAAATTGTCCATTGAAATGTTTTGGATCCATTGCTTCATTATAAAAGGCTATGGTTTTCTCTTGTATTTTTCTAAAATCCTTTTTATTCGGCGAAGGAAATTCAGGTAAATACGAAATTTCTTTTCTTTGAAGTTGCTGTTTCAAAGCCGCTTTTTTTCTTGCTTGAGAATTCGTGCAGGACACTAGCAAAAGCAGAGATATCAATGTGAAATATTTCAAAAATTTATGTTTCATTTTCTGTCGCAAAGATAGCAAGAACAAAGAATTGTAATTGGTGCAACGAGACTTTTATCAACAATTTTATAACATGTAATTGTTACTTATAATTCAATTTCTATTTCTTATGAATATAGACCAACTGTAACAAAACAAACTAAATTACCTTATCCTATAAACCCACAACAATTTTAAGGATATGGCATAAAACTATAACTCCTCGACCCACTTCAATCGAGTAAAACTTAATACCATGAAAAGAAACGAACTTTTGCTGCTTACTGTTTCAGTATCAGTGATTCAATTTCAAACATTTGGACAAATTGATACTTCCAGAATCAATCCGACGATATCTAATTCAAGCTTTGAAACAAATGCATTCAAGGTATTAACTGGTGGGATTAATGCCGTTTATTCCAATAATCGAGCAAGCGGTGGCATCGATTTATCTGTGCAAACCTATCATTACTATTTGATAACAGGTAAGAAAAAAAACAATGACACGATGTTGAAAGTTAATCAGCAAAATAAATTGAACCAAGATTATAAAGGATTTGAATTTTTTCTACTCAATCGCGCAGCATTTAACTTCGATTCATCTGGAACTTTAGCAAATGATTATGTTACTTCCTTACAATCCTCCCCCCTGACATTGCGGTTTCTCAAAGAAGTTTTTTTAACTAAACAACAATACATTTCAAGTAACAGTTATACTCCAGTGATATCAATTCGACTAACAGGTGATGGTCGAGCAATTCCTTATAAAGACGTGCGTAATGATCTTAATTTTGGGACAAGTGGAAATTTCTATGTCACTTTTTCATCCGAATTCACTCGTCTACAATTTGATCAACGCGGAAAGGAATTAGACAGAGGGACAATGTATTTCCAACCTTCATTCGGCATAGCGATTGGTTCTAAAGAAATGATGAAATCTATTTACACCGATGGAAAAAACAAACCCGTTTTATCATCTGAATGTCGATTAGGATTTAAGTCTCACACGAAAACGATTAACGATTGCTGTCTTTTGGTTCGTTATACCTTGACCGATATTATCGGACCTAAGTTAAGAGCTGGGATTATTTTATCTTCATTCAATTAAATAAATACACCATCAACATAATACCATTTACCATCTTCAAATACGAAGGTTGATTTTTCATGGTGCGTTTCAATTGTATTATTTTCTCCTTCAAATTTGGCTTTGAATTCTACCGTTGTATCGGAGGTATTTACGATTTCTAATCCCAACCATTTTGTTGATTTAGACCAATTTTCAATATCCTTTCTCTTATAGTTTTTTCTTGTGGAAATGTGAGTAGTATCAACTAGATAATCGATTGCACCAATGACATAAGCTGTATAACGGGAACGCATTAATTGTTCAGCCGTTTGTGCCTGTTTCTTTTTAAGAATAATTAATTCACAACACGCAGGAAGAGATTGTTGACTACCACACGGACAAATCGTTAAAACATCCATTTGATTATTTATAACTCTTTATATGGAAATTCCAATTTGAATAATAAACCATCTTTTACTTCGAAAGTATAGTTTCCTTCAATTTGATCTACGAGTGATTGAATCAAACTCATTCCAATCCCATTGTTCTGATTTAAGCTATCAACTGTTACACCCATCCCATTGTCTTTCATAACTAATTCAAGCATTTCATCCTGTTTAGTTAAAGTGATTGAAATATTGGGCTTTTCAGTTTCATGAAATGCATGTTTGATTGAATTGGTAATTAATTCATTCAACACAAGTCCAACTGGTATCGCAATAGAAACATCGAGACTAACAGAATCAATCATCGTTTCGTACATGATATTCTCTTTTAAATCAAGGGAATTTCTAATTTCAACCACCAAATCAGCAATAAAATTACCTAATTCAATAGATGTTTTATTTTTGTTTTGATACATTTTCTGATGCACTAATGCCATTGACATAATTCGATCGTGAACATCTTGTAAAGCATTTTTTGTTTCGTTATTATTAGTTGCATTTTTCTGCATGTTCAACAAACTGATGATTATCGCAAGATTGTTTTTCACACGATGATTTACTTCAGCCAAAAGAACCTTTTGTTCTTCAATTGAATTCTGCATTCGCTTATATTGTTGTCTATAAGTAGTAACAATTACATATGAATAAACCAATGAACACACAAGTAGGATGTAAAAGTTTAATTCCCGCTGTTCTTTTGCAATAATTTCTGAATCAAGAAAACTTTCAAACCAATTCATTTTATAACTGATTGAAACAAAAAGAATACACGCAATTGTAAAATATAAACTCGTGTTAAAATATAATTTTGCAGTGTCTTTTCTATAAAGCAAAGAAAGTCCCATGATATTCAATATAAATAACATATGGGTATAAGAATCTTCACCTGTTCTAAGAGAATAGAATGCTAGTAATAATGAACTTGAAATAAACAAGACCGTAATTGCCATTAAAATTTTTCTTTTTGCATTCAAATAAATACCAAGTGAAAATAAAGGAATAGATGTTAAAGTGAATAAACTTGATTCATTGTGCTGAACAAAAAAGCTGTAAGCCGTAGCTAAAACGATACAGATAATTGTATTTGCAGCTAAAAGGTTGATTGTTCTCACCATTTTTACCTCAGATGAATCTTGATTCGGATAAACACCAATGTTGTAAAATGATTTTAGAAAGTTCATTATAAATAATTTTTACGGCAAATGTATTTGAATTATTTCAAAATGAACAATTCTTTAAATTTTATTCCCTTGCTAAGTAGATACTTAAATTCTAATTAACTTCATCAAAAAATAGGAATATGAAACTTTTAACCATTCTCTTTATTGTAACATTGAGTACTTGCTTTTGTCAAGACACAATTACAACAATTGCCTTTGGATCTTGTATGCATCAAGACAAGCCAAGTCCTATATTAAATATAATCCCATCTCACCATCCTGATTTATTCATTTTTTTAGGCGATAATGTCTATGCGGACACTGATAAGATGTGCTTCATGAAAAAAGTGTATAAAAGACAAGGTAAAAAATCAGAATACCAAAATTTAAAAAAAAGCACGCCAATTATTGCTACTTGGGATGACCATGATTACGGACAGGATGATATTGGCAGGCACTATATAAAGAAAAAACAATCTAAAGAAATATTCTTGGACTTTTTCGATGAACCGATGGGTTCAGAAAGAAGAAAACACGATGGTATTTACACGTCATACACTTATACCGTTGAGGGAAAAATACTTCAAATAATTCTACTTGATAATAGAACTTTTAGAGATGATTTATTGGAATATGATGGTTCTCTTAAATCTGATTCGTTGTATCCTTATAAATTGTATTATTCACCAATTCAAACAGCAGATTCCGCACTTCTCGGTGAAGCTCAATGGAAATGGCTAGAAACTGAATTGTTGAAACCTGCCGATGTGCGAATTATTGGGTCAAGTACGCAATTTGCAACTCAATATAACGGCTACGAAGCTTGGGCTAATTTTCCCAAAGAACAAGAACGCTTGTATAACCTAATTAATTCTACAAAAGCGAATGGCGTCTTTTTTATATCTGGGGATGTACATTATTCTGAACTTTCAAAACGTGAAGATACAGGCACCTACCCTATCTATGATTTAACAGCAAGCGGTTTGTCTGAAGAATGGAAATTTGCAACCCCAAATAAATATAGAATTGGAAATGCTATTATGGAAAACCATTTTGGATTGATTAACATTGATTGGAAAGCACCTGGAATCAATGTTAAATTAGAAATTTGGGACGTGAATAATCAATTGAGAATTGAGCAATTGATTAATATGAATGAGTTAAAATGAGTATTACAGCAATTATTGTCTGCCACAGATGCACAGATTATTTTAAAATAATCAAATTCGTAACAAAAGATAAACTTCTTAGTAATGATTAATCAATCTTTTTTAATCTGTGCATCTGTGGCTTATAAGTCATTTAAGATTTTATTTCCCCGGGGGTAAATATTTCTTGCAAATCTCAAATTTCTTGAAATAGGAAATCAATTTATCCAATCGGACTTTTGAAATATTATTGATTAAATTTTTCGCCTCTTTTTTATCTTTTTTAATGTCGTATAATTCTGCCCTGTTTGGCACAATATTCATTCGATAGATGTAGTGCAAATTATTCCTAATCAACGAAACTCCTACTTTAAAATGGACGACATCATTATTATTCATCGTAATAACAGTTCTATTATTTGAAATCGGTTTGAATAAACTTTGACCTGTGAAATTTTTAGCTATTTCTTGAACATCTTTTTGCTTATCTAATCCCAATAAATCAATAATCGTTGGAGCGATATCAATATTAGAAGTTGTCTGCGTAAGGTTCTTTTTAAACGTTTTTATATCCATTTTTGAACTAATCGCTTTTGGAATATAAACCATTAATGGAACTGAAATCGTTTCAGCGTAATAACTATCAACGTGCCCAATGTTATTATGGTCTTTCAATGATTCCCCATGATCACTTGTGATTATCACTAATGTGTTTTCCAATTTACCAGATCGTTTCAATTGACCCATCAATTTGTTTAATACATGATCTTGATACAAAATCGCATTGTCATAATCGTCAACGTAAGTTCCTTTCCACTTTAAAAATGGTGGTGAAACTGTGTATGGATAATGAGTTGAATTCAATTGAACCACTCCAAAGAATGGATTTTTATCCTGAATGTTTATCAATGAATCTAAATGATTAACCGTGTACTTATCGTCGATGCCTAAATCATTGAAAAATGGATAATTACTCTTTTCTTGAGACCAATAATAGTCTAATTTCTCTTTTGAATAATAACGATCGAAACGATACCAATTCATATTTTGTGATGACAGAAAAAATGTTCTGTAATTTAAAATATTACTGTAATCCCAAATAATCGGTTGTTTATAAAATATATCTGGGGTTTGATATGGTGCAATCCCAGTTAATATAGCTGGAACAGCCAACATAGTTGTTGTTGAAACGGTATACGGATGTTTGAAAACAAAAAACTCGTCAGGATGCGCTTTTTGAAATGCACATAAATGAGGTGAAGTGTTTCGAGAATAGCCATATACGCCCAAATTCTGTTTACGCATACTTTCTAAAACAACTACAATAATATTAAAGTCTCTTTTCTCCTTTGACTGGTCCATTTTAAAAGGAGTTCTCGTTCCTAATCCCTCTCCTTTATATGTACGACTCTTGTCCCAGTTTATCAGCTGACTTGTTACTGCCGCATAAAAATTGGTGTCAACCATCAAGCATTGGTCGTATTTCTTAACTTTTATAACCAAAAAAGAAAAAAGACCTAAGAAAACTACTAAAGTTAAACCTATTCTCTTGTTTGAATTCCAACCGATATTACTTTTTGAAAGTTTTCTGAAATACCAATACAATCCACTATAGATCAATACGAAAATCAAAATGTCTTGAAGTTTGATTGTATCTTTCAGCAGGAAAAAAGCACTTTGAGGTTCATTTTTGAAATAAGCGTAAGTATAATAATTTGGAAAAAAGCCATTGAAATAAAAGAAGACATATGAGCCAAGTATAGACAATACAAGACTTAAACAAAATATAACTAGCATACTAGTATATAGAATTTTTCTTTTTTTTAATTTGTTTAAGATGAGAATTCCAGTAACAAAATATAAAGTTGAAACAACAACCGAAATTGTATGAAACAACAATTGCCATGCAGAATAAAGACTGAATAATTCAAACCGAACAATTAAATCGACAATCAAATAGACAAAAGGAAACAAGAGAATTGAAAAACCAGTTTTCATGTAATACTGCTCTAATTTAATATTAAGACAATATTAAGCAAATATTAAGAGTTGAAGTAGTTGGTTGATAACAAAATGAACGACAAATTCATCTAGTATCTTTTTAGAACTTATTTATTGTTTAAAAAATATTCTCACTTATTTATTAGGCAAATTTGCAGTTTGAATTTACTTGAATTCTTGACTTCGAAATGTCATTTCAATAAATAATCACCCGTCCATGGAACACAAGAAGCACCATTTGGATTGCTGATGTTTTCCTCCGTTACTGTCATAATATTCGCGACTACTTTAAATACAATTCGTCCACTACCAACTTTATATTCAAAGAGTGTTAGTTCTGTGTTTAAAGGAGTAACAGTTCCTGAAACCTCATTTAGCGTGCATTTGTCAGATGTTTTACCATATATGGTAAAGATAAATCCAGGGCCATCATAATTATGAGAAACAAGCATTTCACTTCCATCTTTTCTAGTGTATATCTTATCTGCTAAAGATTGGTCAACCTCAATTATTTCTATCAATTCTGTGAATATTCCAATCTTACCATCGCTGTTATGCACAGTCATCATTTTAGCACCTTGAGAATCTATTGAGAAATTCACGTCCAATTTAATTGTCGCACTTTCAAGCATTATTTCAAAATTTTCTTCTCCTGCACAATACCCAATCCCCTTAACCACACTTGATGCTTTACTATTATTCATTTTGCTATAAGAAAACGAAAAACAATTCGTTGATTCAACTCCCTCTTCTGGAATAAAATTGATATTATAACTTTCTGTTTGGGCTTCATTCAGATAGATACCCATATAAAATGGGTCCAATTGGGCATTAACATTAAGGTTCAAGAATAAAAATGACACTACTAAAAGGATGAATTTCATTTATAATGGTTTTAGAATGATTATCAAATGTATTAAATTATTCAGCTAATTGGACACAATCAAAAGTCAATTAATTCAGAATGCCTGGTTTTACAATCCAAT
The DNA here is from genome assembly GCA_009885545.1 of Flavobacteriales bacterium. Taxonomy (GTDB): domain Bacteria; phylum Bacteroidota; class Bacteroidia; order Flavobacteriales_D; family Crocinitomicaceae; genus M0103. The sequence goes on along the minus strand of VFKM01000027.1, from coordinate 6,823 downwards.
TATCGTTTTTCTGAATCAATCTATTTTCATATTTGTATTTAAATTCTTTTTGAATTGACTCGCTTGTTGCTGCTGGATTAATTACCGTTAAATAAACTTTAAATATTGAACTAGAAAACTTTTCGACTATGGAGTAATCTCTTTTTACTACTGCAACATCTATCGTCCTTTCGATGAGCTGTTTTACTAGTTTTTTTATGATTACAGGTTCCTTTATATTGTAACGTGCAATATTTTCAAAAATTAAAATCATATATTTATTATCACTCAAAAATTCAGCATCACAAAGCAATTTCAAATCTAAATTACTTTCTAAATTAAGTGAATAGAGATTAATGAATTCTCTAGTTATTAGAGTGACAGAACTATCATTTTCCTTCAATGTTTGAATATATAATCTAAGAAAAGCATTTTCCTTGTTTCCTTTTTTGTATTCTTGATTCATTTTATACAAGGGAGATTCTTCAGGTGAAATTACATTTTTTACTATTTCCTTTAATTCATTAATCTCCTTTGACCCTTCTATTTTTCGAATTAATTTTCCGTTTACATCGAAACAAAGTAATGTTGGGTAACACGTGATATTAAATTTAGATTTTATAGATCTGTTCTCGGATAAACTTGGATTTATTTGTATCGATATGAAATGACTATTCATGTAATTCCCTAATTCAATATCATTAAAAACTCTATCGCACATGTATTTACATGGAGCACAACCATCGATATATACATCTACAAATAAACCCTTTTTACTTTTTAAGGCTAATGCTTTCGCTTCTTCGAATCCTATTTTTTGAAACACAATTCCTTCTGCTTGTGATACAAGAGAAAGTGAAGTAAACAAAAAAAACAGAAACGCTTTCATACAAATAATTTGATTGAGTAAGGCAACAAGCATACCAAAAAAAAATCCGATTCAATTGAACCGGATTTTTTAATTTAAACTATTTTTTCTCAATATGGATCTACATACCCAATTGGTGTACCATTTTGATAAATTAATTCTGCCCCATCATTACTTTCAACAAATTTCTCCATCATTTTAATTTCTTTTGAAGAAATGTTACCTGTTAAATTGGTGTAAATACCGCTAATCATTTTACCTTCAGAAAAAATTCCCTCTGCGGTTCCATGCATTTTTTTGGTATTGTATATCATCATACCATAACCTGCTTCGCAATCTCCTCCAACACAACCTGTCATGTCAAAAGATTTCATTTCAGATTCTAAAGCAAATGTGTACCAAACATATTTATAAAAGTCTTTATAAGTAACGTATAAGAAACCGTTTTCTCCCCAGCCATCAGCCCAAGAATTGACAACCATAAAAGAACCACCATATTTATTGTCATCATATCCTACTACACACATAGCGTGACCACCTACACTTTCTTGTCCTCCATTTGCTGCATCATATTTTCCATCAGCACCAATGTTATAAAATGACTCTAATAATTCCATTCCAATAATAACAGGGTGTTTATTAACTAATGTTTGACAAATAGAAGTAATCATTACATCAAATTCATCTTGCTGTTCGCCCTCCCAGTCTTGGGTTGACAATCTTACATAATTGGTAAAATCTATTGAGCACGCACTTTCTTTGTTTGAGACTGCCGATTCTTTAGATTGACAATCGAATGGATCAAAAGCTTTTCTTTTTGCACCATATTGAACCAATAATTCACAAGCGTCTCCAATGTAAGTTCCATCTTCACATGTCTTTTTCGATTCTTCGTCTTCACTTAATATGTTCAAATATGTATAATATGGATCAAAAGCTAAATTTGTAACATCATTAGAATTAGTGATATTATTTAAAATAGCATATTCCATAGATGCTGCATAATATGTCGAAGACCAAGCTGTACATGTGCCTGTTTGTCCTTGGTCTCCAATACTTGGGCAATATTGCTTAAGAGACATTGATTTTGGGAGATTTGCTCCAAATCCCAAAGGTTTTGAAATCAAAGCGGTTTTAGCATAGCCAGCATTATCTTTCTTTAATCCCATTCCTTTTATCTGTGCATTTACAGAAAAAGAACTTCCTATTGCTAGGATTACTATATAAACAATTTGTTTTTTCATGATATTTTGAATTAAGTGGTGGATAAATATATATAAATTATAGCATTCTTATTAAAGTCCAGCTTGAAATACAATCATTTTCATCTGTAACAAAAATCATTTTATGTTTGGGGTACAACATAACAGTTCCTTGTCTTGCGTTCATTACGACACTAGGGAAGCCATAAGCATCGACTATTTGTGTTTTTGTAGCGCCTATTTTTAAACCTTTTGTTGTTTGACCAGAATAATTTGATTTGGAAGTATGAAAAACATAAACATCTCCTGCTTTATTCTCTATTCTATATACCATAGATTCATCGCGTGTTCCACAAATTAAATAAGACAATTTAGCATATAAGATTTCTTCCATAAAAACTACATCCAAATCACCATCGTATGACTTAATATTGTCCATCATTTCTCTCGAAGGAGTGACAGAACTATTTGTCGTTGTCACTTCTCCTTCTTTCCATGATATCGGATACACTGAGTACGTAATGTCAGCCGTTGATTTACCATCAAAAATCAATTGATTATATTTTGCAAAAGAATTCCCTTTTTTAATCAAAGTATTCATGATTTTTTTCATCTCATCCTTATCTCCATCCGGATTTTGATTTAGAATTATAGCTTTTACCAAAAGTGCATTCTCCTCAACATTTGTTTTACCTTCAGCAATAGCGGCTTTGATAGCTTTTTGAATGTGGAATTCCGCATCGTCAAATGCTTTAAATATTGAATAAACGCACGCCATATTCAAAAATCCTGTTGAGTACGTTTTATCAAATTTAGTAGCTTGTTCAAATTTCTCTAAAGCTTTGTCAAAAATCAATCGAACATTATCCCCCATTCCTTTTGTGCCCCCTCTACTGATTCGACTTTCTAAATCGATTTCAATTGGATAAATGTATTTGATATCTTCTTCATCAGACAATTTTAAACCTTGAAGAAAATAGACAACTCCCAGATTATTATAAATTTCACGACTATGAAATCCTTTTCCAATGATATACTCATAACCGTCAATTGCCACTTCGTATTCATTCATCATCATAGCATAGTTGGCAGTTTCAAAAACTTTAATATAAGTGGAAACGATAGAATCACGGTCTTTGGAAATTTGAATTCTTTCCTCTAGTGTAGGATATTTAGGACTATCTTTTAGCCCATATGCTAAATAGATTTCACGCAATAACTTCTCGCATAAACCTTGCACATTATAACCTGCCAAATAGCAATAAATTCCACCACGTTCGTCCGCCTGAGTTTCGAATCTTTTTAATTCTTTGACGTCTACTTTAATTTCTTTTTCAAGATTATTAACGGAATAAGTCGAACTAAACTCTGTTCCCCAATGATGAGCAAAATGATGGTGGCTAATTTCATGACCTAATAAATACGCAATTGCTTCATCTCTTTTTGAACCTAAGGCAGCGCATACATCAAATGCTTTTTCCTCAAAACCAATCATAGGATTACCATCAGTATCCTTCATCATATAAGCAACATTCAAAGTTTGTTTCGTGTCAAAAATTAATTTTGGTCGATTTTCAGCTAAACCCATTGCAGAATATATTTTCTTGTAAACATTTTCTACAATTGCTGTTTTTTCTAAAACCGTCAATGAAAATCCTGAAAAAGAAATTAGACCAAAATTGATAAAAAGAAGAAAAACAGAAACTCTCATATTATTGATTTTGAATGTGATTGAAAAATTTTTACCGTGCCAAAGTTAAAACAATATCGGTGCCATAAAAAGTTTATAGGGACTAATTCGTAATTGCTGAAATCATCTATTTCAATCGTAAATAATTTATACAAATAGTCTAAAAAAGTCTTATTTAAATGCATCTTCAGGAATTTATTGAAAGATGATTTTTTGGAGAAACTAATAATTTCTTGTATTTAATTAAAAAAACAAATGGCCGATTTCTTAACATTTTTTGTCAAAAAATGAAGTTTGTGTGTGTTTACCAAACATTCCAATCGACAACTAAATTTATCTTTCTAGAAGTTGGTTCTTGTTTACCTTTTGTGATTTCCATTACTCTTTTTGTAACATACGAATGAAGCTCACTTACTGAAATTTGATAATTATTGTCCAAATCTGCTTTTCCTCCTAATGCCTCTTTTAAGGAATGAGTAAATACACCATTTTTGTATTCATCTAGTTCGTAAGAAAAGTACTTCCCTGATGAAGAAGCAATCACAGTCGCCCCTGTTCCTGATTGTAAATCAGAAAACAATTCCTTCATTAAATCAAATGAATTACTTAATCCCATCATCATTTTTTGGCCTTTAGAACCAACAATTTTCCCTCCTGCTGGATTACTTTGACTTGGGTCCTTTATTACTTCGTTTTTATCTACTTCTCCACTATGACACGCATCCATTAATAACATCTTCTTGCGTGCTGGGATACCATCCAAAAGAGATTCAATGTCTTCGAATAAAATTCCATTTTCTTTTGGGTTTTCAAAGTTGACATTATATGTAGCATAATAAAAGTCCAATTCTTCACTTAATAATCCGTGACCACTCAATAAAATAATTACCTCATCATTGACATTCGTATTCAATAAAACATCTTTTATTTTTAAAATATTTTCTCTCGTTACTTGCGAATTTGTCAAAATAATATTCTTAGAATTTTCGAATTTATCCGTAACTAATTCACCCATTTCAATGACATCTTTAGATGAATATTTCAAATTGAAATTTGTGTCCAAATAATCATTAACACCAATTCCTATGTAATATGTTTTTGATACTTCTTTTATTGGAATGTAGATAATTTCAAACGTTTCAGTTAAACTTTTGACGGCCTTTTTATTAATGCAATAAATGGTGATTTTATTAGATCCATAAGACAAAACTGTTTCAATATTTTTAGAAATTGATTTACCAATTACCGAAATACCTTTTGAACCATATATTGGTACTCCATTGACCAAAACATGTAAGGTTGCCAAATCATATTTTGAATCATTCGCAATAAATTGAAATTTCAAAAGTGAGTCATTTGTTGACAATTTCGTGTTTTCTCTTTTAATTATTGCTGTTGGAACATGTACTTCATTCAATAATTCACTTTCCGTATAATGCATCTTTTGAAGACGTTTCAAATAAGCATTTTTGTATGATTTAATTAAATTTTCACTAATTGGTTTTGCAAATTCACTTGATGTAAAGAAAGACATATCTTTCATAATTAAATCTGGTCGATTGTATTGTAAATCGAATTGTTCAAAAGGATAAATTTTCTGACCAATTCTATAACTTACAAGTGAAGAGGCTCCTTTTGTAGCATAATAATATCCTTTTGAATTATAAATAATGAATTCTTTCCCACTTTCAGATGTGATTAAAGAAATCAACATATTTTTAACTGATAAATCCCAAATTTTTAATTGAGAATCTAAACTACCACTGATAATAAATTTATCTTTTGCACTAAAAGAAACAGCTCTTACTTCGTTTTCATGACCTATTAATTCTATCTCAAGTTGATTATTTTCCAAATTGTAAATTCGCACAACACCATCAGCACCTGACGCAACAACTTTATTTCCATCTTTACTAAAATTTACACATCCAAATCCGGCTGCATTCTGAACAAACCGAGAGATTCTTTCGCCAGTTTTAACATCAAAAACATTCACCCAATTCCCACCGCAAACGGCTATTTGCGTACCAAATTTATTAAATGCCATGTCAGATATTGAAATGGAATTCAATGCAATTGTTTCTGTCCCCCCAAAAATATTCATTCGAGTGGTGGAACCATAAGACATCACCCAAGTTGTGTCAGAATAACCTGAAATAACCGAATGGCTTTCTATTTTTGATAAAATTGCTTTAGTAGCATAGTCAACATAAATTATTTGGCCACTATCGGTACCAACAATAACTAACACGCCATCTGGTGATATTTCCACAGAAGAAATTCCATCCTTACAGACATCTATTATTTCACTTTTATTCCTTTCTGGTCTCCAAAATATCAATTTACCATCTCTCGTTCCAACAACACCATTCTTCCCATTTACTGTTAGAGCAACTGACCTTGCTTCCGATGAACCAGACATAAAATTCCAACTCGTTGTACTATTCGGGAAATTATACCAATATGATTTACCATTACTATTCGCAGCGATCACAGCATTTGATTTTTCAACAAAAGCGATGTTTTGAAAAAGTTCAGATGTCCTTGTCACCTCATTCGTCATTTTAAGCTTTGCTGTCTCAAGGTTCCATAATCCAATTTGATTCCCAAGAATCGAATTACCAGACGAAAACGCAATTTTCATTCCCGTTTCACTTATGGAAAAATGGTTGATATAATCGCAATTAGAACGAAAGTATTTTACTGAGTTCCCTGATGAAACGTCTATTATTTGAGCCGACCAATCATAAGATGCTGTAAGTAAATATTTTCCATCATTACTAGACTTTAATTGCCTTAACATCGCGTTGTGTGAAGCATTCAATTTTACTTTTTCACCGATTTTTGTTGTTTTGAATAGACTTCCATCCATTAAAGAATAAATAATGGTAATTCCATCTTTTAATAACAATGTTGCAGCAATTGGAATTGAATCTTTTTCAAAAATAACTGTGCTATTCTTAGTAGTTAAGGATATTAAAACAACTTCTTTATAATTAGCAACTAATAGATTTTCTTTTTCAAGATTCATGTATTCAACTCCAGAAATTGATTTTATCTCTTCTTTTAAGACAAATGAATTCG
>VFKM01000010.1 GCA_009885545.1 Flavobacteriales bacterium | reverse complement strand
TATTAGACATCAATCTACTTCCGAAATAGTCTCCAAAAATAGTATTCAGAATCAAGAAATCGTTGTAATCTTCATGCGTTTTATTGAACAACATTCGACCAACACGAATTGCAGTTTGTACAGCCCCATCTTTTACAATGTGTGATAAACCTTTAAGGTTTTTAATATCTTTCTCGAATTCTGTTGATGCAATGCTTGCCCAAGAGCCAATTAAATCAATTATTTCGTCAATTTCATCTTGTGCTAAATCACCAACAACAACTATCTTTTTCAACCCATTTAAATAATTTTTATTAAAAAATTGCTTTAATGAATCTATTGAAATTGTGTCAAAATCACTTTCATTGGTAACTCTCCCATAAATGGATTCTGAAAATAATCGTTGTTGAAAGGCACGTTGAGCTAAGAAACTTACTTTCTCCATGCTTGTTTTGAATTTCTGACGACGGTCATTTACCAATTCTTCTACTTCATGTTGATGAAAAACGAGATTTTGAATAGCATCTTTAATTACTCTTAGAATAGGTAATACATTTCCTTTTAATGAATGAACAGTAACAACAGCATTTTCATTCGAAACGCCAGATTCGAAATATCCACCTAATTCATCTATTTCATTGTTAATTTGAGTGGATGTTTTTTCTTCAGTTCCAGAAAGTAGCATGCCATTTACAAATGATGCAACTCCTATTTCTCCTTTAATTGTTCCAGCATCAAAATACAGATCCAAACGAGCTGTTTCATTTGGAACTTCTTTCATAAAATAAAGTTTGACGTCTTTCGAAATGTCAAAAACCTGTGGTTTCACATAATCAATTTTATCAATTTCCTTTAATTCAGGAGATATCTTTCTATTTAGCATTTTGCGTCGCTTTTACTTTCAATATGGAACAATTCGTAGGTTTTAAAATGTGAATTGCAGTTTCTTGAAGATGACTTGGTTTAATCGCTTTGTAAATTTCATGTTCTTCATTTATTCCATTAGCATCACCTAATAATTCAAACAGACATAAATTCATTGCTCGATTCAATAATCCTTGATCTTGAAATTCTTTAGATGTATGCATTTTTGTCATCAATCGTGCTAATTCCTTATCTGAAATTGGGTGATCTTCTAATTTCTGAAGTTCTTTCCAAAGGGCTTTATCAAAAGTTTCAAAGGAAACACCATCATTCAGTTTTCCAGAAATCACTAATAATCCATTGTCCAAAGAACCAGTAATATAAGCGCCAATTTCAGAAGCCAATTTTTGTTCTTTTTTAAGTGAAACATACAAGCGGGACGATTTATCACGACCCAAAGCATCCGATAGAACGTCTGCCATATAGTACATTTCATTTCTACGCTCAGACATTTTGAAAGCATAGTAAAAGGCATCAGTTGGAACATTTCGTTCAATAATTTCTTCACGAAGCTCCTCCTGTTGCGGTTCACTAGGCAACAATCTAGCTGGCTTAATTCCTCCAGGAATATCGCCATACCACTTATTCACTAATGTCTTAACATCTTCCAATTCAAAATTTCCAGCAACACATAAAATTGCATTTGCAGGATTATAATGCTTATGAAAAAACGCTTTCACATCTTCCATTGTGGCATCTTCGATGTGTTTGATTATTTTGCCAATTGTAGCCCATTTATAAGGATGGACATGATATGCTAGTGGTCGAAGTTTCAACCAAACATCGCCATAAGGTTGGTTTAAATAGCGCTGTTTGAACTCTTCAATTACAACACTTCTTTGTACTTCCAAGCTTTTTGGGGTAAAACCTAATGATAACATTCGATCACTTTCGAGCCATAATGCAGTTTCCAAATTTTTCGAAGGAAGAATATTGTAATAATTTGTAATATCATTTGAAGTGAAAGCATTGCTTTCTCCGCCCGCCATTTGAAGTGGAGCATCGAAATCAGGAATATTAACTGACCCACCAAACATTAAATGTTCAAATAAATGAGCAAAGCCTGTTTTCTCCTCAGATTCATCCCGTGCACCAACATCGTATAAAGTATTTACAACAGCGAGCGGAGTAGTAACATCCTTGTGAAAAAGGACAGTCAAGCCATTGTCTAGTTTGAATCGTTCAAAGTGAATCATTAGAAAGTATATTTTTCAGTATTTTGTTTATTTAATGCTGTTCTGTAAGTAGTGATAATTTCATCTACAATTGATTTAGCAGGAATTATTTCATCAATCAAACCAGCGATTTGACCAATTTCTAATTCGCCTTCCACAAGATCCCCTTCAAACATGCCTTTTTTTGCTCGACCTCGACCGAGTAGCATTTTAAGTTCTTCAGAATTAGCACCTTCAGAATAGGCTTTTTCAACTTGGTCATAAAAATGATTTTTCATTAACCTTACAGGTGTAAGTTCTTTAAAAGTCAGTTGGGTATCTCCTTCTTGTGAATTAATAACTTCATTTTTAAAATTATCGTGTGCACTTGATTCTGTTGCTGTTACAAATCGACTCCCAATTTGAACTCCATCAGCACCTAGATTCATTGCGGCAAGCATTCCTTCACCAGTTCCAATTCCCCCGGCTGCAATTAATGGAATTGTAATTTTTTTCGCTACCATTGGTATCAAACACATAGTTGTAGTTTCATCTCTACCGTTGTGACCGCCTGCTTCAAAACCTTCGGCTACAACAGCATCAACACCAGCTTCTTGTGCTTTAAGTGCAAATTTCACACTTGAAACAACATGAACTACAATAATTCCATTTGATTTTAATAAAGGAGTCCATGTTTTTGGATTTCCAGCAGATGTAAATACAATTGGTACTTTGTATTTTATGATAAGTTCAATGTGTTTTTCAATATCTGGATAAAGCATGGGTAAATTGACACCAAAAGGCTTGTCTGTTGCAGCTTTACACTTTAAAATGTGTTCTTCTAATATAGGAGGATACATAGATCCAGAACCAATAATTCCAAGTCCTCCAGCATTCGAAACGGCCGAAGCTAATTCCCAACCTGAACACCAAATCATTCCTGCCTGAATCAGCGGATATTCAATATTAAAAAGTGTTGTAATACGATTTTTCATGTAATCAATTCATTTTGAATAGCGAGAATTACCAACGAAAAAAAATAAAATTCTCACCGTTACGAAATTAAGATATTTAAGGACTTTAAACAGCCTAAATACTTTTATTTTTTCTTGAACTTATATTGAAAAAGAAACCATTTAAAGAATTTTAACGTCTTTGATTTAATTTTCACTAATTTAGTTCATAAACTGTAATTTTAATGCGTTTTAAAATATTCATATTTTTCCTACTATTTTTTGCTGATAATTCGTTAAAAGCTCAAGAAATTGAGCACGAACATTCAATTCACCATGCTTTTATTGAGAACAAAGGCCAATGGGAGAGCCCAGTTTTATTTAAAGCAAAATTTTCGGGAGGAAACTTATGGGTTCAACAAAGAAAATTTGTTTTTCATTTACAAGATTTCTCAAAATTACATGCCATTCACAACAATCCTCAAGACAATCAAGGAGCGGCAGAAATAAAACAAGCTCTTGTTCATTTAAATTTTAATGGGTCAAATGAAGTAACCCAGATTGAGAAAATCAATCCAACAAAAAGTTATTATAATTATTTTTTAGGTAATGATAAATCTCGTTGGACATCTAATGTTTTTGGATATTCAGAAGCTATTATGAAAGAATTTTATAATGGTATCGATATGAAATTAATTGAGGAAAAGGAACAATTGAAATACGAATTTCATATACAACCAAATAGGGATCCTTCAGTTATTAATTTTAGTTATTTCGGTCAAGAAAAAGTAAAAATTGATTCCAAAGGAAATCTTATTGTAGAAACGAGTCTAGGAAATATCATTGAACAAAAACCATACGCATACCAAATTGTAAATGGAAAAGTTATAGAGGTAAAATGTGACTTTGAAATTAATGAAGATATAGTCACTTTTAAATTGGGTACGTACAATAAAAATGCAATTTTGGTGATTGACCCAGTATTAGTATTTGCCACTTATTCAGGTTCTATAACTGATAATTTTGGAATGACGGCGACTTATGGTTACGATGGAACTGCTTATTCTGCAGGGACTGTTTTTGGAAATGCATATCCAACTCCTGACCCTAATGCTTACGATGTTACTTCGAATTTTACATTACCTACGAATGGCGTTTATGGAATAACTGATGTATTTATCTCTCGTTATTCATCAGACGGAACGAATATGATTTGGACTACATTTTTAGGAGGAGGAGATGGTGCACAAGGATCTGAAACTGCTCATAGTTTAATATGTGACCAATTAAATAATTTATACATTTATGGAGCAACTTCAAGTATAGATTTTCCAATTGTAGGAGGTTATCAACCAAGTCATGGAGGTGGCTCTGCAAATTCAAATTTTTATTTTAACGGAGTCTATTTTACTAATCAAGGCACTGATATTTATGTGGCAAAAATAAGTGCAAATGGACAAAATTTAATGGCTTCCACCTACATCGGTGGTTCTTTAAATGATGGGGTAAATACGAAAGTAACTTCTGGATTTTATGACTCTGTAGCAGCTTATGATTCGCTCACAACAAATTACGGAGATCAATTTAGAGGAGAGATCATGATTGATTCAATTGGTAATTGTATCGTTGCTTCTTGTACTAGATCAGTAGATTTTCCAACACAAAGTGCTTTCCAAACAGCAAATGCAGGACAACAAGACGGTGTTATTTTTAAATTATCATCAAATTTATCAACGCTTCAATGGTCGAGTTATTATGGTGGTTCAAACAATGATGCATGTTATTCAGTAAAAATTGATTCAAGTTATAATGTTCTTTTTTCTGGAGGAACAAGTTCAACTAATTTATCTAATACTGCTGGAGGTTGGCAGCCAAATTACAATGGAGGTAAAACGGATGGTTTTGTCGTTAAATTAAACCCCTCAGGCACCACGATTACAAACGCTTCTTATATTGGTACATCAAATTATGACCAAGCCTTTTTTGTGGAAATTGACAGAAATGACAACGTTTTTTTATTGGGCCAATCGATAGGAGGATTATTCCCTGTATTTAACAGTAGTTTTGTTAATCCTAATAGTAGTCAATTCGTCATTAAATTAAATCCTGCATTAAATACGAATTTGAATTCGACAGTTTTTGGAAATGGTTTACCATCAATTAATATTTCCCCATCTGCCTTTCTAGTTGATATTTGCGGAAACATGTACATTTCAGGATGGGGAGCAAATATTTTACAATCGACACCTATGTCTGGAATGCCTATTTCAGACAATGCATTTCAACCTATAGCGCCAAATGGATTCGATTTTTATTTGCTCGTAATTGAAAGAGATTTTACCGGATTACTTTATGCTTCATATTTAGGAGGAAACGGAGCAAATGAACATGTGGATGGTGGTACTTCTCGATTCGATAAAAATGGCATTGTTTACCAGTCTGTTTGTGGAGGCTGTGGAGGATTTTCTGATTTCCCAACAAGCCCAGGCGCATGGTCAAGTGTAAATCTTAGCTCCAATTGTAACAACATTGTTTTTAAATTTGATTTCGAATTGATTCCAAATGCAGAATTCACCGCGGACCAAACATTGGGTTGTGCTGCATTTAATGTTGTTCTAGATAATTTTTCTACAGCTTCAGATTCATATTTGTGGGATTTTGGTAATGGTGATACTTCATCAGTAATTTTTAATCCTTCTATCACTTTTGATACTCCTGGAATTTATGATATTTACTTATATGTTACCGATAGCGTTTGTTTGTTAACTGACACTGCGATGATTACAATTACTGTTACAGATTCAATTCAATTGGACGTAACCAACACGATTCAATTATGTACACCGACTGAAATTAATTTGATAGCTAATAGTAATGGAAGTGCCGATTATTTTATTTGGTCCTCTTCGTTAGCATTTCTTGATACATTAAATACTGATATTTCAGATTCTGTTTTAACCATTACGCCTGCTGGAACAACTACCTATTATGTTCTGGCTGGAAACGTTGGTTGTTCTCATATTGATAGTGTCGTCGTCGAATTTACCAGTTCCTCACTCGTTTTGTCGGCCAATGATTCAATTTGTTCGGGTGAAACTACTACCATAACTGCAACCAATCTTAATCCTTTGATTACATTCACATATGTTTGGAATCCAACATCAATTATTGTTGTTCCATCAGTTTCAAATATGGTTCAAGTTCAACCTTTGACTTCTCAATATGTTTATATTACTGCTTCAGCATCTAATGGCTGTATCATAGAGGACTCAATATGGATAGAAGTAAGTACTATTTCCTCTAGTTCTGTTGTTGCGTCTGCTTCTGAAATTTTGGTTCCAGAAGGAGGAACAACTACATTAATTGGTCAGCCAAACGGTTTGTCATATCAATGGATTCCAATAACAGGAGTAACGAATCCGACGATGCAATCTACAACTGTGACCGTTGCTCAAACAACTATTTACACCTTATTTGTTAGTGACGGTATATGTGAAAAATCTGATACTGTTCTTGTAAGAGTATATAGTTTTATTTGTGGTGAGCCTTTCATATATGTGCCAAATGCTTTTTCGCCAAATGGTGACAATGAGAATGATGTATTATATGTTCGAGGAAAATTAATTGAAGGAATGGTTTTCAGAATTTTTGATCGATGGGGAGAAATGGTTTTTGAATCATTTGACAGATTGGATGGTTGGGATGGAACCTTCAGAGGCAAAGCTCTTGATCCTGATGTATATGATTATTATTTGAAGGCAGTTTGCATTGATGGAGAAGAGTCCATTATCAAAGGTAATATTTCCTTATTAAAGTAAAATGTTACATTTGTGATGACAACAAACTGACACAAATGAAAAAAATAATCACTCCAAAATCAGAGAAATTTCTTGAAAAATATTTAAACAATCCAAGTCCAACAGGTTTTGAATCTGAAGGACAAAAATTGTGGTTAGAATATATTAAACCTTACATTGACGAGTATTTTACAGACAATTATGGTTCTGTAGTTGGTGTAATTAATCCAAAATCTGAATACAAAGTAGTAATAGAAGCGCACGCAGATGAAATATCTTGGTTTGTACATTACATAACTAAAGACGGTTTCATTTACCTACGAAGAAATGGTGGTTCAGATCATATGATTGCTCCATCGAAAAGGGTTAACATTCATACAGATAAAGGAATTGTAAAAGCAATATTTGGATGGCCTGCAATTCATATGCGTCAGCAAAAAGAAGAGACCCCGAGCATGAAAAACATCTTTTTAGATTGTGGATGCGATTCAAAAGAAGAAGTTGAAAAAATGGGTATTCATGTTGGCTGTGTTGCAACTTTTGAAGATGAATTCATGATACTCAATAAAAATAGATATGTAGGTCGTGCTTTGGACAATAGAATGGGTGGTTTTATGATCGCTGAAGTAGCACGTCTGATGAAAGAAAACGATATTAAATTACCATTTGGTCTTTATATCGTTAATTCTGTTCAAGAAGAAGTTGGATTGCGTGGTGCTGAAATGATAGCCCAAAGAATCAAACCTGATGTGGCGATTGTGACAGATGTTTGTCATGACACGCACACCCCAATGGTAGATAAAATAGAAAATGGTGATCTTAAATCCGGTGATGGCCCAGTATTGACATATGGCCCGGCAGTACAAAATAACTTATTAAAACAAATAATAGCGACTGCAGACAAGAATAAAATACCTTTTCAAAGGGCTGCTGCTTCTCGTGCAACTGGAACTGACACCGATGCTTTTGCTTATTCAAATGAAGGAGTAACAAGTGCATTAATCTCATTACCGTTGAGATACATGCATACTACTGTTGAAACTGTTCGCAAGGAAGATGTTGAAAATACGATAAGATTAATTTTAGAAACGATTAAAGGAATTAAAAAAGGTCAAGATTTCAGGTATTTCAAATGAATAGGGCGGGAATTTGTCGCCCTATTTGTTTAGGGGAATTTGATAAAATAATAAGTATTTTTGCCGCATGAAATGGATTGGGAAAAGAGTAAGTTTTGCAGAAGATAAAATCAAAACTACAATTGTGGTTTATCCAGAAGACAAAGTGTGGGTAAATGCATTAATGGGTGCTTGGATTTCAATGTGGTTGGTGATAGGTGCAACTGTTGTATGGTCTTATTTTCATTTTAAACTAAATAATCAAGAAAAAATCAGCGTTTTTGTTTTTATGACTTTTTGGATGTATTATGCAGTAAAAGTAATTCGTTCTTTTGCCTGGCTTTTGTGGGGAAAAGAATTAATCAAGATTAACGAAACCTCACTTATTTATAAAAAATCTGTTCGAAAATATGGCAAAGCGTCGACTTACTATTTGGACAATATCAAGAAAATATCAATGCATTACCCCAAAGAAAGATCAATGCAAGCAGTTTGGGAAATTTCACCTTGGGTGCGGGGCGGAGAAAGAATTGAATTTGAATATCAAGGAAAATTTATTCGATTTGGAAGAAAACTAAATGAAAAAGATGCTAAATTGCTTTTTAATCTAGTTACTAAAAGAATTGATGAGCGCTTACGTCAAACAAAATATTAAAATTATTTCCACTATTAATCACTGTTTTTATTTCGATAATAGTGCTATTTGTTTTAAAATATCCTAAATGCGAAAAAAAAATACGCAGAATATAAATTTGAGTGAAAGTAAGGATGAATCTCGAAGAAACTTTGTAGTTAAATCTTCGCTTGGCCTTTTTGCAGGTCTCTTGGGAGCAAAAATGGTGTTCGCAGAAAATTTTCCAAAAGATATTGAACCAATTGGATTGGAAGAATCTACATCCAAAAGTTTGATGCCAGGAAAAAGTGACAAGCTCACAATTCTTAGTGATAGACCATGGAATGCTGAAACTCCTATTCACTTATTGGACCCAATTGCTACTCCAACAAAACACTTTTTCGTCCGTAACAATGGGAATGCTCCAAGCAATGTTAATCCTGAAAAATGGAAGCTAACGATTGAAGGAGAATCAGCATCAAAAAAAATTACATTTTCTTTAAAAGAATTAAAATCGAAATTCAAACATTATTCATATCATTTAACGATTGAATGTGGGGGAAATAGCAGGGCAGAATTTAGTCCAACTACCGAAGGCAATCAATGGGGAAATGGCGCTGTAGGTTGCGCTAAATGGACTGGTGTTCGATTGAAAGATGTGCTTAACTATGTTGGTGTTAAAGCTGATGCAGTATATATTGGCTATTATGGCGCCGATCAACACTTATTAGACCCATCTAAAGTTGTAATTTCTAGAGGTGTACCAATAAAAAAGGCAATGGAGGATGAATCTTTGATTGCTTGGGCAATAAATGATGAAAATTTACCATTGATGAACGGCTATCCTCTAAGATTAGTTATTGGCGGTTGGCCAGCATCTGTATCTGGAAAATGGTTGACAAAAATAAAAATACGTAACAAGGTTCACGACGGTGAAAAAATGGAAGGAAAATCCTATCGTGTTCCGAAATATCCAGTTGCTCCAGGAACAAAGGTTCCTGATGAAGACATGGAAATTATAGGGTCAATGCCTGTAAAATCACTTGTAACATATCCAAAATCAGGTGCAATGATAGGGAAAGGAAAATCTTTTGAAGTTCGAGGTCAAGCATGGGCTGGAGATTTATCAGTTAAAGAGGTTCACATTTCCATTGATTTTGGAGTAACATGGAAAAAATGCACCCTAACAACTCCTATAAATCGATTTGCTTGGCAACAATGGAAGACAAGAATTACATTACCTGAAAAAGGATATTATGAAGTTTGGGCTAGAGCCACTGATAGTAATGGGAAAATTCAACCAATGGTAGTTCCAAATTGGAATCCAAAAGGGTATTTGAACAATGCTTGTCACAGAATTGCAGTTAAACAGTTGTAGTAAAAATGGGTGAAAAGGAAGACAGAATTAATCAGTTACTGAAACTTGCTCGTCTGAGTATTAATTTCTCTTTGACTTTAATTGCATCTGGGATTTTAGTTAGTGTATTGATTTTATATCCACCATCCTTTGATAAAACATCTTCTATTCACCCAGCTAATGTATCATCCACTGAATTTTCTGTTGACTCAACTGAAATTAAGAATGGAATCCATGTTCCGAGTGGGCTCATTGCGGATAAAGGATTTGAATTAGTCTTAAAAACGTGTGCTCAATGTCATTCAATTGAAGTAGTTAAACAAAATCGAGCAACAAAACAAGGTTGGAAAGATATGATTGTGTGGATGCAAAAGACACAAGGATTATGGGATTTAGGTATAGATGAAGTGCCAATTCTAGAATATCTTTCAAAAAACTATTCTCCGAAAAACACAGGTCGGCGTAAAAACCTAGAAAATATTGAGTGGTACTATTTAAAAGATTAGATTGGACTTTTAGTTGAAAAGATTTACTGATTAATTCTAATTTTTCACAATTCCTTTTCCATTAAAAAATGCTGTAAAACATCAAATAATTTGTAAGAAGGTTCAATAAGCTTATAATTTAGTTTTAGATAAAAATCAACAGCATAATCACGAGCGTGTAGAATCATTTTAGTGTTTCCTAGTTCATTGGATTTTTGTTCTGTTGCATTCATGATGTCTCTACCATAACCTTTTCCTTGGGAATTAATTTCAACAGCAACAAATCGAACCTGTGCAACATTTTCACCTGCTTGATCTAATCGTGCAATTGCTTTAATTTTTAAATCATCGTATAAGACGAAATGAATTCCTGTTGAATCTCCATCATTCCGTTCGCTTCCCAATGGTTGATTTAATGGCTCGCGTAAAACTCGGAATCTGAGATCATAATATTCTTCCCATTCTTTTTTAGTTTCCGGGTGACGAATTATTATTCCCATTTAAAAGCAATAGATGATACTCGTTTGGTATTTATTCCTTCGATTTCTTCTTCACGAATCAAATTTTGAGCATTTGGGTCTGAGAAAACTTCTTCTAAATTTTTTATTTTCCCGGCAGGAACATTTTCTTGAAGCATTTTACTTAAAATGTCTTCAGTTGATAATTCTTGAATTTTTAATTGAAGAATCGTTTGAAGCTCAGTTCTATTTTGAACACGTAAAGCATTCGTAATAAATCGAATATCATTCGGTATTTCAGGTAGTTTTAGAAAAGAACATAATTTCAAAAAATGAACATCATTGCCAATGGCAAATGTGATTAAATCTTTGTCGCGTGTGGTGAAAATTTCTCCATAAGGCGCAATGTTAGGATGTAAACTTCCAATTCGATGAGGAATTTGATTACTCATCAAATAATTTGAAGCTTGATTCACTAAACTACACACTGCAGTGTCATATAATGAAACAGAAACACTTTTAGCCTTTCCAGATTTTTCTCTTTCTAACAAAGCCAACAACAATCCTTCTTTCAGTTGATGACTTGCCAACACATCAATAAAAGCAATTGGCATTTTTATCGGACCGCTATCAATTGTTCCATTCATTGACATCATACCGCTTTCTGCCTGTAAAATTAAATCATATGCAACACGATCGCTATTGCCGCCAAATCCATTTATTTTACCAATAATTAAATTAGGATTAATTTTCCTTAATGTCGCATCCAGAATATTCAATTTTTCTTCATCTCCTTGTTTGAAATTAGAAATTAGAACATCTGCATTAACAATATGTTTTATAAAATCTTGATAATCGTTTGTGTTTTTTAAATTCAATTGAATGTATTTCTTCTTGTAATTAATGGAAGAAAAATAAGCTGAAATTGTTGAATTTTTATCCTCTACAGGTAATTTCCAACTTCTTGTCACATCAGGAATATTGGTGTTTTCAATTTTTATAACAGTTGCTCCTAATTCCGCGAAAAAAGTTGCAACTGATGGTCCTGCTAGAACGGTAGATAAATCAATAACTTTAAGTGAATTGAACATACCCAAATTTAGAAAAAAAGAAATGATTTCAAATGAACAAGAAAGTAATTAAGATTAAAATTACATTTTTATTTTATCGCGTAATGCATGATATAATCTTCCATCAAAAAACCATTTCCAATTTCGATGTTTACTTCGGTAGTTATTTTAAATCCTAGTTTTTGATAAAAAGTCACTGCTTTATTGAACCTGTTTACATTCAAAATTATATTCTCAATTTTGTTCTGTTGTGCTATTTCAATCGACTTTTCAATAAGTTTTTTTCCTACTCCTTTTCCTTGAGATTCTGGTAATACGTAGATTTTGTGAATCTTCAATTCTTTCTTTTCTGAGACATTCATTTCAATTCCAACAAATCCTAAAGGAGATTCATTCTCTTTCAAAATATAAAAACATTGCCCAGCATCTATTTGATTTTCTAACGTTTCAATGTTATACATCCAATCAAACATATAACTTAATTGTTCTTTTGAAAGGATTTCTTGATACGCCACTGGCCAAGTAATTCGAGCAATTTCTCTTACTACTTGCATTTCATTTTTAGAAAGTAAATCGATTGTAATCATGTTGTTTTGAACTCCAATTCTATTGTTTTACAAAAGATTGTTGCTCTATTCTGCCATTGACTTCCATTCTCACCCAATATGTACCAGGTTTTAAATCTGAAACTTGAAGTTTCGAATCTAGTATGTTACGAGTTATAATTTTTCCCATAAAGTCAATAATCATAACTTTAAGTGGTAATTCATCAACAAGTGTAAAATGCAATTCATTTACAACAGGATTTGGATAAACAGTCCATTGAATCTCAGGATAAATTTTCTCAATACCGATTGTTTGTAGCGCTAATTGAACAGCTTGATATGCATCAATTTTTCCCCAACCCCACTGTGTACTGCCATTTACAGGAATATTACCAGTGTTATTGTCTTCGCGGCCAGTTGCAATAATAATATCTTTAACTTGTTGAGCTGATAAATAAGGATTTGCTTCCAATATTAATGCTACCACTCCAGTTACCATTGGTGAGGCCATTGAAGTGCCTGAAAATCTTGCAAAAGGATAAGTTCTTCCATTAAAATCAACAAAAGCAATTTGTGTAAAACTATTATCAGTATACGACGAAATTGAAGATGCAACACTCACTCCTGGTGCTGAAATATCTGGTTTAAGAACCTCATCATATCTAGGTCCAATGCTTGAAAAACTAGCAATTGCACCACCAGAAGGAGTTCCTCCAGCAGATATAAATTTTGAAGCATACGCAGCGACGCTAATTAAACTATTTGTACAAGATGGCTCACTGATGCCATAAAAATTATCCCCACCGATAGATCCTGAAGTGAAAATAGAAAAAGGCATACCCCAATTTCCGACATCATTTGATAATTCTGTAACGTTCCAATAATGAACTTTTCCTGCTGTTGCTGTAGATTTTAATAAAACACGTAAACCTGTATTCGTGTTTTTTACTCTAAGTCTCATTTGTGGACGGCCATTTAAAGGATGAGCTGCATCTGCTGAAATATTAAACCAAACAGTATCCAAACCTGTAACTAAAAATGTATCAATGTAAGTTGAAACTAAAGAAGTTGAGTAAAATGGACTCTCAACCAACAATAACCCACCAGAGCTATAAACCATTAGTCCTGTTTCAAAAGAATTCCCAGATTCTCCCCACATATGGATACTTTGACCCCACATATTTACGTTCGCAGCATAATCATAAAATAATATCCGGGACTTAATAGAATCATTAGTAAATGTTTTTTTAATGTGGAAATTGACTCCGCCATTATTGCCTCCTGAGTTACAGAAAACTACACCTAACAACGAATATGCGTCAATGGCTTGACTTAACAATGAATTCCCATCTAATGTTCCCATATGGTATAAGCCCCAGCTCATATTGATCACTAGTCTTTTATCTTCTGCAAGAGACTTTTGATACATCCATTCCCAAGCATCTAGAACCGCACCTTCATCAACTAGAAACGTTGCAAAAAGATATTGTGATTCGAAAGCGACACCTCTATATGCCAATCCGGCGCCACTTCCACCAGCAATTCCAGCAACATGTGAGCCATGGGTAGCAAAACTATAAATATTAGATGTATCTGATCCAGCAGCAATAAATTCAGGAGATGACGAAAATTCTGTGCCATAAGAAAAACCAGACGGTGCTGGACCACTTGTTTTATACTGATCCCAGGCTGCCAATATTCTTGTATTCTGCAATAAAGTATCATAAAACATCGGTGAAGAATAATCAAATCCCCAATCCGTAATGCCAATTAAAACGTTTTTTCCAGTATATCCTTGCGGTAGATTAATTCCCATATGGACACTATCTGCCCCTACGTCCTTAACTGCTTTGTCAAGGTCTGGTTTTATTTTACCTGAAAGTTGAAGCATATTAATACCAGGCAAAGATGAAATATTATCCAATTGACTGACTGGAATTTTCAAGCTAACAATATCACCAATTTTTGCTCCGACCATGATCCCCATTTGAACTATGGTAGATTTCGAAAAATGAGATGATGCTTTAGCTAAAAAAGAAACATATTGATTTCCATTTAATGTATTTACCGCAAATCGATTTTGAATATTTTCTGAGCTCTTACCTCCATTCGTTTTTAAATCAGCTATAATAACTGAAACATCAGCTTTTGTGTTCGCAGAAAGTATTACTTGCGAAAAACTATTATTTGTAAATGCCAATAAAAAGAATGCTAGAAAAAACCTCATTTTGAAATGTATAAAACTAAGATAGTAAAACTAATTAAGTTTATCCTAATAATACTGAATAAATCACTGACTTTTGAACATTGATTCGTTTACATTTATTCAGTTCAAAAATCTATTTTTTTCACAGAAAAGCCCCGAATTTTATCCCGAGGCTTTTGTATTGGTGAAATGTGATTTACCAACTAAAGTAATAACTTCATTGCAACTCCAATGTTGAAAATCCTTATCCTTTCCCTGGTTTTGGCGCAGGTGCTGGCGCAGGTTTGGCAACTGGCGCTGGCTTTGGTGCTGGTGGAGGCGTCGGTTTTGGAACAGGGGTTGATTTAATTGTTGTCGAAGGCTTCACTGGATCTTGTTTAATAGGTGATGTATTTTCTCCTGATGGCTTAGAACCGGTACCATTAGAATTTGATGGTTTACTTTCTGTTTTAAAAACTGTATTTGTTTCTTTAACTGGACTAGGTTCTTGCGTTACACTTTCTTGTAAAACAGGCTTTTCCTTTGAAGGTGCATTTGATCCATAAGATTCTTTATTCACTGGATACACTTCCTTTTTCCCATCAGGTCCTGGATTAATATTACGAACTGGCTTTTCTAATCTTCCAATTGTCACACCGCTTGTTGGGTCGTTAATGACAGGCCGAGGACTTGGCGGTATTTCTAAATACGCATTATCATATATACAACCGTATAAATCATTTCCAGTTATTCCTTGATTTTCACAATTTCTTCGAGCTGAAACTTGACGATCATTTGGTAAATCTGAAATTGTTCTATGAACTCTTGGGAAACTTTCATCAGTATAAGCCATTGTGCTTTGCCCAAATCCATAATCAAATAACGATGTACTTTGAGTGATTCTATAACTTCTTGAAAAATCTCTAGCAAGAAAAGCTAAATGTTCCTTTTCAATAGTGTTTGAGACTTGATCATTTCCGAAAATTGGGAAAGATTGATTAGAACCTCGTGCACCATTTCTATCAAAATCATCATTTGAATTACCATTAGCATTTCCTAATAAACCTTGAAGATCGTTTTGAGCACATGGGTAAATTTGAACAGCAATATTCAAAAAATTCATTCTTGACGTATTTTTCATGTCTACATTAGCCGTTTCTCCTGTTGGCCAAGTTACAATGTATCTATTTGTTGAATAGCTAACAATTCCACCATGCGGCAAAAAGTAACTATCCGCAGTAATATACACAGGTGAACCATTTATACGCAACGCACAATTTGAAGCATTATCAGGTTTTTCATTTGCATAAATACACACTCTATCTCCAGCAACATTCATTGCAACAGCAGTATTTAAAGAAAAGTCATCTGTTTGTGGTTGTTGACGTGTTTGAATTTCAATATTTTCAGAAACTGATTTCACTAATACAAATTCGCCTACTGTTTGAATATCATAAGAACCACCATCAAAAGATGACATATGTGGATCTCCTGATGAACGTGCCATGATTGGTTTACAAGATGGTCGATTGACAATAGAATAAATAGTATTCCAATCTTCTCTAGAAGAAGTTTCGGTAGCAACTCTTTGATTTTCTCTCACTAATTGATTAATTCTAGTTCTATTTTCTTCTGGAACCAATCTTAACATATCAACAGGAGTCAAATTCTCTGGAAATGTTCTATCAGGAACAGGCCTTTTATCAGCCATTGCGACTAGACTAGACGCTAACCATTCTCCTCTTATAGGGTCCCATTTTGTTAATTCAGCACGAACTGGTTGAAAATCTTGTGAGAATTTATCTTCTTGTGAAAATGACGTTGCAGTAGTCGTTAAGATTAATCCAACAATAGGTAGAATTCTTTTCATAGTAATTAAATATAGTTACAGGTTTTCTGCATTTACAAATGTTATGCCAATAAAAATGAAAACATATATAGACTCAAATCGAACAGTCTAAAGAAATAAATTCAATTAAAAAATTTAGGCAATTTTGACTATATCACATTCAGACTGTCAATAAAACTTTGATATTCTGTGATTGAGTTTGCTTTTTTCACCGTTCTGTAATATTTTTTACCATCTTCAAAAGCCTCAGAAAAGTACTCCCAGTAATGCTTCATTTTGATCAAAACAGTGCCTTCGTTTTGGGTTTCTTTTAGATAACTTTCTAGCAACAAATTCAAGAAATCGGAGAATACTTCCATTCGATCTTCTGGGTATTCGGTTGTGTCTTCTTGAATCATTTCAAAGAGAAAAGGATTTGCAATTGCTCCACGGCCAATCATAAAATGATTAATTTCAGGAAACAAGGATTTTAAATTTCTAAAATCTTCGACAGTATTAATATCACCATTATAAACTAAGCGATGGTTTGATAAACTAATGCATTCTTTGAATCTATCATGATCACACTGTCCTTGATAAAGTTGTTTGCCATAGCGTGCGTGAACAATAATTTCGCTCAAAGGAAAATCATTGAGTTTAGGTAGAATTGAAAGAATATCTTCTGTTGATTCATAACCCATTCTCATTTTCAATCCTAATTTCATTGGAATTTGAGGGATCACTTCTTCTAAAATTTGAAAGATTTTTTCTGGTTTATTCAAGATTCCTGACCCTAAATCTCTGTTGGCAACCATCGGATAGGGACACCCCAAATTCCAATTTACTTCTTGATAACCTAAATCATTTAAATAATTTGCCATGACCAAAAAATCAGCAGCGCAACACGCCATTATTTGGGGCACAACAATTTCAAATGGGTTGCTAATTGGTAAAACATCTTTTTTGGGACCTTCTTTTATTATTCCGTCATTTGACATTTTGAGATAGGGCGCATAAAAACGATCTACATCACCTAAAACCTGTTGAAATGCATTCCTGAAATGATGATCAGTGAAACTTTGTAAAGGCGCTAAATAAAGTTGATTTCTCAAAAAGAAGAATTTTGGCAAAGATACAGCGAAAGATGTTAAAGGGCAATTCTACCGATTAAATGAGATTGAAATTATTTTGAATTTATCGAGCCCTCCCCTTTTATTCCCTATGGGCATACTCAAGGCGACACTTTAAAAGGGGGAAAGAAAAATGAACTCTTTTAAAGAATAATTGTTTTAGTTGAAATAAAGTTATAATTTTCGGAACGGATACAAAAAGTAGATATGGAAACAGCAATAACAGAAGGCGTTCAAATTACAGTTGAGACAAATTTTAGATCCGATTTATCACATGTTATTGACAATCAATTCTTTTTCAATTATACCATTACGATAGAGAATCACAACAATTTCACGGTTCAGTTATTGAGTCGTGATTGGTATATTTTTGATTCATTGAATGAACCGAATTTTGTAAGCGGTCATGGAGTTATTGGCGAACAACCCATCTTAAAACCAGGACAACAATTTACGTATATGAGTGGATGTGAATTGTTTTCAGAAATAGGCTTTATGAAGGGATTTTATACGTTTAAAAATCTTGCTGACGGTAAGCTTTTTCAAGTTTATGTACCGATTTTTAAATTGATTCACCCGCCAAGACTTAACTAATTCTCTTTTTGTAAAACACCAAGAATGTCAATGCGATTAAAGCAAACGAAAAAACGGCGTAAAGCACATTCGTGTGGTATTTTTCATTTGCTATAGCAGCAATTAATTTTGCTTCGTGATTCTCATTTTTTCCGTCCAATTCTATTTGTTTAAGAGACTCGAAAACTTCATTATCTGCGCTCTGGTCAATTGCCAATTCAGAAAAGTACTTTTTTTGTAATTCCACCACCTTTTCCATTTCCTGATAGGTCAGTTCCCATTGGTTTTGGCTTTTATAAACCTGCGAAATAGCCAGAATTGCATCTAATTCTTCCTTGACCAATTTCATTGATTTACTGTACTTTTCACATTTCAAATAATATTTTAAAGCCTCTGGGTAGTTCTCCAATCCTGAATAATAATCTCCTAAATTGTAATAACTTTCAGAAATAGATTTCACATTTTTTGTTTTAAGCCTAATCTCCAAAGCTTTTTGAAAATATTCTAATGACTTTTCAAATTCATTCTCCTGAAAAAATACAATTGCCATATTATTATAAGCTTGTCCACATAATGAGAGTGCTTTCGATTTAAAACCAAAATCAGCACTTTTTCTATAATATTCTTTAGCTAGTGGTACATTCTTCTCAATTTCTGCAATTGTACCGAGCAATGCATATGCACTTGATACAGCTTCAAATTTTGCTCTTTTCAGCGATTCGGATTTATAGTGTTGCAAAATGGCTTTTGCTTTTTCCAAATTTCCAAAGTTTATGTATGCTTGAGCTAAATTCGCTTCTGCTAAAAAACTTGACGTAGGATCAGGTGAATTTTTACCGCATTTCAACGATTTCAAATAATATTTTTCCGCTTCCAATGGTTTTCCATAGTTTAGATACCCATTACCAATCTCATTGAGTATTTCCGTTTGAATAACAAGATTTTCTCTTTTTTCAAAATACGTATTTGATTCCTTCAAATAAGTAATTCCATTCAATTGTTGCCCTGTTCGAATTAAATAACTTCCTAATGAACGTTTACCAACATTAATTGCAAAATCATTCTTTTCTACTAAGCCAATCATTAAAATTTGAACTGCATCAATTTTCAATGAATCTAAATCATTTCGTAAATAATAATTCCAATTTTCTAATGATTGTGTAGCGGCCTCCTGAATTTCTTTTTCTGTCAACTCCTTTGACGTATTATACGATTGAGAAAATCCAAACTGAAAAAAAATCAAAAAGAAAAGAAAGATTACTAATTTCATAAGGTAAATTAACGTAATGTATTTGGCAAATTTAAAGTATTATGCGGATATCAAACAATTATAAGACATTGCTAATATAAAAATACCAACTTTCAAGATTTTTCAATTGTCTTATTATTACTTTTACAAAAAAATATTTCTATGTCAAACGCTATTTTCCAAGTGCCAATTGCTGTAAACGAACCTATCAAAGGATATGCTCCAGGTTCTGCTGAACGCAAAAGTTTATTGAACAAATACCAAGAAATGTATAATCAGGCAGCAATAGATGTCCCGATGTATATTGGAGGTAAAGAAATTAGAACTGCCAATAAAAAACCGATGACTTCACCGCATGATCATCAAAAAGTTTTAGGGCATTATAATGTTGGTGATGCAACACATGTTCAAGATGCAATTGATGCTGCTAAAGATGCTAAAGATGCTTGGGCAAATTTACCTTGGGAAGACCGAGCGGCAGTATTTTTAAAAGCAGCCGATCTTTTGGCTGGACCTTTTAGAGATAGGATGAATGCTGCTACGATGCTAGCACAATCAAAAAACGTATACCAAACAGAAATAGATGCAGCTTGTGAATTGATCGATTTTTTCAGATTCAATGTTCAGTACATGACGCAAATCTATAAGGAACAACCAGAATCTTTACCAGGAATGTGGAACAGATTAGAATACCGTGCTTTAGAAGGATTCGTCTTTGCTTTGTCTCCGTTTAACTTTACATCAATCGCAGCGAATTTATCGGCTGCACCAATGATGATGGGAAATGTTGTTGTATGGAAACCAGCTGAATCACAAATCTATTCTGCTCAAGTTATTATGGATTTATTCAAAGCTGCTGGTGTTCCTGATGGTGTTATCAATATGGTAACAGTAAGCGGTCAAATTGCTGGAGAAGTGATATTCAAAAACAAACATTTTGCAGGTATCCACTTCACAGGATCAACCGGTGTTTTCCGTCAGTTATGGAGAAATATTGCAGATAATTTAGAAAATTACCGTTCATATCCAAGAATTGTTGGTGAAACTGGTGGAAAAGATTTTATCATGGTTCATAAATCTGCTGATGCAGCTGAAGTTGCAACTTCAATGGCACGTGGAGCATTTGAATTCCAAGGTCAAAAATGTTCAGCGGCTTCAAGAGCTTATATTCCTTCAAACCTATGGCCAGAAGTGAAACGTATTTTTGTGGAACAAGTAAACTCATTTAAAATTGGTTCACCAGAAGACCCATCTAACTTTGTGAATGCCGTTATTGATAGCAAAGCATTTGATAAAATTTCTGGATATATTGATTATTGCAAAGCTCAACCGGATGCTGAAGTAATAACTGGTGGAAATTACGATAAATCAAAAGGATATTTTATTGAGCCAACAACAGTTGTAACAACAAATCCAAAATTCAGAACAATGTGCGAAGAAATTTTCGGACCTGTATTAACGGTTTATGTTTACGATGAAAATAAATTTGAAGAAACATTAACATTGCTTGATGAAACTTCTGAATATGCTTTAACAGGTTCAATCATGTCGAATGACCGTTATGCAATCAATGTTGCTACAAAAATGTTACGCAATGCGGCTGGTAATTTCTACATCAACGACAAGCCAACTGGAGCAGTTGTCGGACAACAACCATTTGGAGGTGCTAGAGGTTCAGGGACAAATGACAAAGCAGGTTCTTCAATGAACATGTTGCGTTGGGTTTCTGCTCGTACGATTAAAGAAACGTTCGTGCCTCCGGTTGATTATAGATATCCATTCTTAGGATAAGAATCGATTAGTATTTAAATCCACGGATGGTGGATGAATATTTTTTGCCACAGATTCACAGATTATTTAAAAAAATCTGTGCATCTGTGGCTATTTTTTTTTGAATTTCTTTTCTGTTTTTGCTATTCCTATTGACTTCATTAAATAAAATGCGGACTTTTGTATGAAGTATGAAGAAAAAAGTTGAAATTCTCGCTCCTGCAAAAAATCTCTTGCAAGGAATGTTAGCAATAAATTCCGGTGCAGATGCAGTGTATATTGGCTCTCCAGCTTATGGTGCACGCACAAACGCAACAAATTCATTAGAAGACATCGCGGAATTGGTGAAATACGCTCACCTTTTCAAAGCACAAGTATTTGTTGTAATCAATACAATTCTATATGATCACGAATTGGAAGATTGCCAACAATTGATTCACAAGCTTTATAAAATTGGTGTTGATGCTTTGATTGTGCAAGACATGGCGATTTTTGAAATGGACTTACCTCCTATTGTTCTTCATGCCAGTACACAAGCTAACAACCGCGACCCAAAACAAGTTAAATTCTTGAAAGATGCAGGGATGCAACGCATCGTTTTGGCGAGAGAATTAAATTTGAGCCAAATAAAAGAAATTTACGAAGAAGCTGATGTGGAACTTGAATTTTTTGTTTCTGGAGCTCTTTGCGTTTCATTTAGTGGCAATTGTTACATGAGTATTGCTGGCGGAGAAAGAAGTGCAAACCGTGGTTCTTGCGCACAAAATTGCCGTCTTCCTTATAATCTCACTGACGGAACAGGTGCAACTCTGATTGCTAATAGTCATTTATTATCCATAAAAGATTTAGATTTATCTGAACAACTTCCTGAACTCATTGAAGCAGGAATTACTTCTTTTAAAATTGAAGGTCGCTTAAAAGATTTAGTTTACGTTAAAAATAATGTTTCGTTTTTGCGTCAAAAATTAGATACTTTTCTTGAGACATCAGATTCTTATCAAAAAGCATCATCAGGAAGAATTACCATCAATTTCGATCCTAAAATGGACCGTAGTTTCAACCGCGGATATACCGATTATTTTGTAAATCAACGAAAAGAAAAAATTGGTTCTTGGGAAAGTCCAAAATCAAAAGGTCAGTATATTGGAAAAGTGACAAAATTCACTGATAAAGGTTACTTCATTGAAAATGCTGATCAATTAAACAATGGTGACGGGTTATTCTTCATCAATGAAAACAATGAAGCAGACGGATTACAAATCAATGTCGTTCTCAATGATTTAGTGATACCAAACAATTATAAATCAATCCCAGAAGGAACTGAAATCTATCGAAATTCTGATGCTGCATTCAACAAATTAGTTGAACGTGAAGACAGTACTATTCGCAAGATTGGGATCAAAATGACATTATCAGAAACTCCAACTGGTTTTACGTTAACCGTAATTGACGAGGATGGACATCAATCTATAAGTTCATTTGAGCAAGAAAAAGAAGCATCAACAAAAGGTGCAGTCGTTCTTGCTGATATCAAGAAAAATCTTTCTAAAACAGGAAATACACCATTTGTAGTTGACGAGGTTACTGTTGACTTTTCGAATAATTGGTTTTTACCAAGTTCAAAAGTGAATGAATTGAGAAGGGAAGTTTTAGAAAATTTAATTGACATTCGAATTAAAGAATATCACCGAGAAGAAAAGGCAATCGTTAAAACAGATCATCCTTTTCCAGTGAAAGAATTAGATTTCACATTTAATGTCTCCAACAGATTAGCTCGTGCTTTCTACAAAAGACATGGAGTTACAGAAATTGAAAAAGCGTTCGAATTACAATGGGATCCTGGGAAATCAAGAGTAATGACTACCAAGTATTGCGTGAAATATGAATTAGGAAAATGTCCTAAATTTCAACGCGATACAATGGGCGCAAAATTGATTGAACCATTAACCCTGCAACACGGCGAAAATGAATACAAATTGAAATTCAATTGCAAACCATGTGAAATGGAAATCTGGGAAAAAGACGCAGATCTGGTTTTTGATGAGGATAACTGAGAATTGGTGTTCGGGATTCAATTAAAACACATAGGCACATAGGTCACATAGCTGTCAATTGATTCGGGATTCATGACACACAATTCGAAACTGCAACTTGTAATTCATAACTATTAATTTGTAATTTTAACGCATGAAATATTTCCTTCCATTCCTTTTACTTGCATTTGCATTTTCGTCTTGTGCAAAGAAAAAAGCTGAAGAGCAAGCAAAAAAAGACGATGATATTATTAAACAATATATCGCTGATAACAACTTAACGGCAGTTGCGACAGGTACTGGTTTGTATTATGTAATCCAAAACCAAGGAACAGGTGGGACGTGCAATAGTTTTTCAACTGTTAAAGTATCTTACAAAGGCTATTTCACTGACGGGGAAGTTTTTGACCAAAGTGATGCCGCAGGAATTAGTTTTGGCTTACAACAAGTAATTGCTGGCTGGACCGAAGGAATCCCATATTTCAAAGAGGGTGGAAATGGTATACTATTGGTACCATCTGCTCTAGGTTATGGAGCAAGTGATTACAATGGAATACCTGGAAATTCTGTTCTGATTTTTGAGGTTAAGTTCTTAGAGATTCTTTAACTATTTCAAACATTTAAAATAATCAAAAGGTTCTAAACAATCATTGCACTGATAATGTGCTTTACATGCTGTGCTTCCAAATTGACTGATCATTCTCGTGTTTCTAGATTTGCATTGAGGACAAGGAACAACTGTTGGTTCTGAAAACAACACACTTTTATCAACTTCATGTTCGGGCGGAGCAATTCCGTATTCTCGTAATTTATTTTTACCCGATTCTGTAAGCCAATCTGTTGTCCAAGCAGGAGATAAAACCAAGGAAACAGTTACGTTTTCTATCCCTTTTTCAGTTAATTTCTCAATGATTTGCTCTTCAATCATTTTCATCGCAGGGCAACCACTATAGGTTGGTGTGATCGTCACATGGCACTTATCCTCCGTTATGTCAACAGCTCTAACAACACCAAGATCTACAACTGTAAGAACAGGGATTTCTGGATCAGAAACCTCTTCTAAATAAGCCCATATCTCTTTTTCACTTACCACTCCATGTTTGGATAAGCACGCTGCATGTATTGTAATTCAGCAAGTATAAAGCCCATGTTTTCTGAATGCATCCCTTTTCTTCCGCCCTCCTGTTTCCAATTATTTGTTGGAATTTGTAAAGTAGCTTCTTCAAGAACATTTTTAACCGTTACTTCCCATTCAGCTCGAATTTCAGCGATATCAGTAATAATACCTTGACTTAATAACTCTGCATCAACTTCGTCAGTGTAAAACAATTCTGATGAATAACGCCATAAGGTATTAAGCGCTTCTTGAATTCGTTGGTGTGATTCTTCTGTTCCATCACCCAAGCGAATCACCCATTCAGAGGAATGTTTCAAGTGATATTTCGTTTCTTTCAATGATTTTTCAGCAATTGCACTCAATTGTTTGTCAGAGCTGTTTTGCAATTTTTCAAACAACGGTTTTCTATATGCATCAAACAAAAATTGACGCATGATCGTTGTTCCAAAATCACCATTTGGTTGCTCAACAAGCAAGGTGTTTTTGTACTCTCGGTCATAACGCAAAAAAGCTAATTTATCGCCATCACGTCCTTTTCCTTCAACTTCCCCCGCATAATTTAATAAACTAGTCGCCTGACCAACCAAATCCAAAGCAATGTTTGTCATCGCAATATCTTCTTCTAATATTGGTCCGTGTCCACACCATTCAGACATTCGATGACCCAAAATCAAACTGTCATCTCCAAG
>VFKM01000033.1 GCA_009885545.1 Flavobacteriales bacterium | reverse complement strand
GCTTGAAAGAACTGTGTATCGTTATTTACCATAAAACGCATCGTATGAATTATAGACGAACCTTTATCATACGTCAATCTCCCACTAAAAAGTCGAGTTTCATTCAAACTATCTAAAACATATACACTTCCTCCAATTGCACTCATTACGTTGTCGTGAACATCCAACATATATTGAACTTTTTCTGCTGGATATAAATTTTCAATCATCAAATAATCTAAATACGAAGCAAAGCCCTCATTTACCCAAATATCTGCCCATGAAGCACACGTTACATGGTCACCAAACCACATGTGACCTAGTTCGTGTGCTGTTAAGCTTTTCTCAAAGAATCCTTGTGTAGTCATCGTTTGATGTTCCATTCCTCCAGAAATTGGAGCCATGCAGTGACCGTATTTTTCATTATCAAATGGATATGGTCCAACTAAGGTTGCAAACAATTCCATAAAATCTGCTGTTTCATCAATTTCAGTTTGGAAATTTGGCAACGTAGCTGGGTTATCATAAATGTAATTTTGAATAAGAACAGGTCCTGCAGAACCAACTGGATTTGCGTAGATGTTGTATTCAACATATTGTGCAACGGCAACAGAAACAAGGTAATAATCAATCATATTTCTGTGTTTCCATTCGTATCTCGATGTTCCATTTCCTAAATCAACAACATCTTCTAATAAACCATTTGATCCGGCTTTACATGCATTTGGAACCGTTATTTTCACTGAACAGCTATCTGCTTTATCCGTTAATGATTGTTTACATGGCCACCATTCATAAGCAGAAAAAGGTTGTGATAAAGACCAAGTTACTTGATTTCCCCAAGATGGCGAATTGTCGTTGGACATTCCTGCTCCTCCCAAAGGATTTGTAACTGATGTTGGTGGAGTTCCATTGTAATCAATTGCAATAATAAATGCTTGGCCTGAACTTGCGTTTACTGGAGCCTTAACAGCTGATATATTTCTTGAGAATGTAACGGGTGTTCCGTCAACTCGAATTTCAGTAATTGCAAGTGTTTGGAACAACTCAAATAATGCCGAATCTAAGATTTCATTTGCCGTTGCGTGAATTTCAACAGTACCTCCAATATCAGTAGATAAATTATCCATCGCTACATCTAACGCATAAAAATGCACGTTGTATTTTTCTGATTCTGCTATTTGAGCTACGCTAAGTGTATTGCTTTTTGCCGTTGGAGTACCTTTAAAATCTCGTTTATAACAATGTGTTGAATTTTCGTTTTGGGAGAAAGTGATTAGTGTTGACAATCCGAAAGTGCAAAGAAGTATAAGTTTTTTCATAATATAGTTTGTGCACCTAAATTACGAAAATCTATTTGAAGAATTTGAATTTTTTGTTTTGGTGGTTGAGAAGACGGATTAATGGTTTTTCAACGAATCATTTCCTCTTGTAAAATTCGAATAAAATGAAACCCTTTTGGTCCAAATCCTTCATTATAAAAGAATTTATGTGCTTTGAAATTTGCTGTATAGGAATCCAAAGCCATCATTGAACAACCTTCTTTTGCTGCTTTTTCATTCAAGTAATTGAACATTAGTTTACCGACACCTTTAGATCTTGATTTCGAGGAAACAACCAAATTGTCAATTTCTAAATATTTCCCGCACCACAATTTTGTTCCAACCCAGAATCCACTAATTCCAAGGCATTCTTCACCTTCAAAAACTGCAACTTGACCATAATTATTATTTGGAAGCATTGCATCTAAATCTTTGTCGTATGCTTCTAATGTAAGTGATGGATATAAATCTTGAATGACGGATAAATACTTTAGCATTTCCGCTTTTCCGGCTAATTCTCGTACAATCATTTTGCGTTTTTCAGTATTAATTCGGTATAAAATAATTCATAAATTCTGCGGTATTCATCGTTCCAAGAATAACTCTCTTTGAATCCATGTGCCTCGACAGGAAAAACTGCTAACTCCCACTTTTCTTTTCCTAATTCAATAAATCGTTGGCTCAAACGAACAACATCTTGAAATTGAACATTGTCGTCCACCATTCCGTGCAGCATTAACAATTTTCCTTGTAATTGGTTCGCATAATAAATTGGTGAACTCTTTTTATATGCTTCAGGATCTGTTCCAGGATAATTCAAAATGTTGCTCGTGTATTCATGGTTGTAATGTGCCCAATCTGTTACAGATCTTAATGCAGCAGCACAAGGAAACTCAGTTGGAGTTGTTAGCATTGCCATAAGAGAAATGAATCCACCATAAGATCCACCATAAATTCCAACTCTATTCGAATCGATACCGAAATTATTGACCAAGAAATCTTTACCATCTATATGATCTTGTAAATCACGTCCACCCATGTGACGGTAAATCGCCGTTCTGTAATCACGACCATAACCTTCACTCGCTCGGTAATCAATATCTAAAACTGTAAAACCATTGTCCACAAGTAAATTATGGAACATGTATTCTCTGTAGTAATTGCTCCAATAATTATGTGCATTTTGAAGATAACCAGCACCGTGCACAAAAATGACAGCAGCTTTGTTCTTCTCTCCCGATGGATTGTAAACTCGCGCATAAACATCGATACCATCAGACCCTTTAAAAGTAACAACTTCTGGTTCAATCCACTTGTAATCATTGAATGCTTTTGTTGTTGAGGAAGTTATTTGAGTGAGTTTTGTATTGGCAACATTTAATGCAGTGTAAAGTTCCCACGGCTTATTTTTAGATGAATACCGAACAGCAAGTGTTTTTTCGTCTGGTGAAAGAACAACATCATGGTTTCCATTTTTTATTAAGATTGGCACCAGTTTTTGAGCTGTAATATCATAACGAAGAAAATCACGGTTTCCAGGATGAGAGCGATTACACGTTATATAGAATTTACTTCCATCATTTGAAAGCTGAACTTGGTGAACTTCCCATTTTCCTGAAGTTAATTGTCGTTTTTCTTTCAGTTTAATACTATAAGTATACAAATGAGAATACCCACTTTCTTCCGATTGGAAATAAACCGTTTGACCGTCGTTCAACCATCCCAAAGTTCCTCCATCTGCATTCCAACTAGAGATTCCAGGTCCACCAATCCAAGCTTCGTCATGTTGGTGCTCGATTTCAAAAACTTCTTTTGTTGTAAGGTCAATTAATACGATCCACCTGTTTTTGTTGTCATACGCTCTGATATCACAAACAGCAAAACTATTCGCCGTTGAGAACTTCAACGAATGCATTACAATCTTTCTATCTTTTTCATACAACGAAGCATCATTCAAATAACTTGGTTTTTTGCGTATATCACTCAATTTGGAAAAGTCGATAATAGAAACAGAATCTTGCTCGATTGAATAAATTCCCAAACGGTGACTTGGATCTTCATCACTTACTTTCGCTCTTGCTGGACTTGCATATGTGTGCCCATTGGAAGAAATGTGATTTTCGACGTGTGTTTCTTTTTCTTTAGGGTAATCAGAAAGTCTAAATCCCACAAAACGATTATCCGGCGAAATTTGGATGTTTTCTATTGATTCATCTCCAAAATAATAGGTGTTTGGAAACGCATAAATTGTTGTTACTTGTTCTGCGCTCCAATCTTTTCGCTCTTTCTTATCTTGAAGAAATTGAAATAATTCTCCTTCTTCTTTAGTAACAAACGAATCATCCTTTTTTGATGGTTTTTCTTCACCTGATTGAAAATTGGTAAGTTGAACAATTGTTCCTTGAATTGCATTGTAGGAATACAAATTGTTTTCTTGTTGAAAGCAAATGATGTTTTCTAGTTTCGTGCGTTGAATATTATAAATAGGGGAGTATGATTGATAAATTAACTTTGAAACTTTTGTCTTCTTATTATAAGCGACTAATGCTCCTTCTATACTATAATAATTGATGAGGTTATTTCTTTGAACAAGATCAAATTCAAAAATTGACTTATGATCTGCTTTTACTGGAAGGTTGGTTTTTCCATTATTAAGGTAAGTATACGTTGAGTTTCCAAGTTCATTTTGTGGATTCCATTCGAAGAAAATGGTTTGTCCATCAACGCTCCAACGAATGTTTTCTGGTAGATTCCCAACGAACTCATTTCCTTTCATTATCTCTTTAATAGAAAGGGAAGAATTGTTTGGAACTGTTTGACTAAAAACAGTCGTTGTGGTGAAAATAAGTATTAGAAAAATGAACTTTAGCATGGAAAATTATTTCTGTAAAAATAAGTATTTTACGGTTTGAATTGACTCTAGACAACTGTAAATATCTTTTAAAAGTGATGTTGAAATAAAATCTTTACTGAAAATAATATAGTTCGAATTAAATTTTAAATTATCTGCATCCTCCCCCTTTTATCCCCCTCCAAAGGGGGAGATTTAAATTCTCATTTTAAAATTGAGTTTGAAGTTTTTAGGAGGATCATGGTTTCCCCCTTTGGAGGGGGACTAAGGGGGAGGAATTTCCCTTTAAGCTATTTTTTATGTAAGTCACATTAATGAAGTTTTTTCACCTGTCAAAAACCAAAAAAATTAGTAAAATCTAAAATAATTCTACATCCAGAATTCCAAATTCCAAATAATGTACTATCTTTGCACCCTTAAATTAATTTATAAACCGGGGTTTCGAACCCCACATTGTAAAAACAAAAATTATGGCAACTAGAATTAGATTGCAAAGACATGGTAAGAAAAGCAAGGCTTTTTACCATATCGTAGCTGCAGACAGCAGATCAAAAAGAGATGGTAAATTCATCGAGAAATTAGGAATTTACAATCCAAACACAAACCCAGCAACAATCGATATCAATTTTGATCGTACATTAAGTTGGGTACAAGTTGGTGCTGAAATGTCAGAAACAGCGCGTGCTATTTTATCTTACAAAGGTGTTTTGTACAAAAACCACTTAATCAAAGGTATCGCAAAAGGTGCTTTAACTGCAGAGCAAGTTGAAGAGAAATTTGCAGTATGGTTAGCTGAGAAAGACAACAAAATCACTGGTAAAAAAGATGGTTTAGCTAAAAATGAAGCTTCTGATAAAGCAGCTCGTTTAAAAGCAGAAACTGAATCAAACGAAGCTAGAGCGAAAGCTGTAGAAGCGAAAAACAATCCTGTAGAAGTTGTTGAAGAAGCTCCAGTAGCTGAAGAAGCATCAGAAGAGGTAGTTGAAGAGACTCCAGAAGTTGAAGCTGCAGCGGAAGTTGTAGAAGAAGCTCCAGTTGTTGAAGCAGCAGCAGAAGAAGTTGTAGAAGAGGCTCCAGTAGCTGAAGCTCCAGCTGAAGAAGCAGCTAGCGAAGAGGAAGCTCCAGCAGCAGAATAAATATTAGACATTGAATGAATAAAGCTGATTGCTTTCATTTTGGATATGTAGCGAAACTTCACGGATTTAAAGGTGAAGTTTCGCTGTTTTTAGACGTTACGAATCCAGAAGATTATGTTTCGCTCGACGCCGTTTTTGTAGAAATAAACGGACAATTATCTCCTTTCTTTATTAAATCCTTTAAGTTGAAAAACAACGGTTTTGCCGCTGTGAAATTTGAAGGAGTTGATACCGAAAATGCAGCAAGAGTAATGTTGCGCAACAATCTTTACCTTCCTGCACAAATACTTCCAAAACTTTCTGGGAAAAACTTTTACGATCATGAAATCGTTGGTTTTAAAGTAATCGATGTGAATTATGGTGAAGTGGGAATTATGGAGTCAGTAATTGACTTGAAAGTAAATCCTTTGCTACAAATCATGAACGGTAAGAAAGAAGTGCTAGTCCCATTGATTGAAGGAATTGTTGAAAATGTTGATCGCAAGAACAAAACATTAACAATCAACGCTCCTGCTGGATTAATAGAATTATATTTAGCGTAATGAAATCTTAACTTTTACCTTTTTTGTTCCTGAGCTGACTCCACTGAACTCGTCGAAGTGTGTCGAAGGATTACTTTTTCCTTGATAATCTGCACTAACGTTTGATTTAATCAAAGCTTCGCTTTTCTTCCTTCTACCTTTTTACTTTTTTTTAAAAAAAAATGCCTCCCTTTTTATTTAAACAGTTTGCAATAACACAAAATCGTTCAGCTTTAAAAGTTGGAACGGATGCAATGCTTCTTGGTTCGTTCATTCAAACTGAGAATGAAATTCAAGGGTTAGATATAGGAGCTGGGACAGGTGTCTTGTCACTGATGGTAGCTCAAAAAAATCCTTCAATTAAAATTGATGCAATTGAATTGGACAGCGAAAGTAGTATCGATTGTCAAGAGAACTTTACGCATTCGAACTGGTCAGAACGCTTATCAGTCATTTCAGCTGATTTCTTAAACTATTCCTTTGATAAAAAGTATGACCTCATTTTTTCGAATCCGCCATTTTATCAGAATTCATTGGTGAATGAAAACAAACGAACCGCAGTAAGCAAACATGCTGTTCATTTGCCGTTTGAAGTGTTATTTGAAAAGGTATCACAACTTCTTACCGACAAAGGCAGTTTTTGGATTATTTTCCCTTTTGATGATTTTGAAAAAGTCACTATTCTCGGAAAGTCCAATGGCCTGTTTATCGAAAATAAAATCACCATTGAAAGTAAATTAAACGTTCCAACTCGAATAATTCTTTCTCTTCGAAAAACCGAAATTCAAGTAGCTGAAAAAACACTTGTAATTAGAAATTCAGATAATTCTTATTCAGATCAATACATCGAATTGACGAAAGATTTCCACGGTAAAAAATTGACTTAATTTAATCGATAGAAAACAATGGTTTAACATCAGTTTAAAGAAGATTGCCTTTTTTTTAAAAGATTCTTTGAAAATTGATAGTAAAGATGAAAGTAAAGAATAAATTTGTGTGTGTTTTTTTAATTGAACATTTACTAGATTCATTAAATCTTGAAAATCAACTTAGAAATACGCAGTTTTTAACGACCTATTTGATATAATATATGAAGTCAACAAGTATAGATTATTTACCAATATTACTACAGATTATCGTAGTTGGTGGTTTTGTGATGTTTGTCTTATTTATCACCCAATTTTTAGGACCAAGATTACATTCTAAAAAGAAAGATTCTAACTGGGAATGTGGAATTGAATCAGTTGGAGATGCACGTTTCCCTGTTTCAGTAAGGTATTTCATGACTGCAATTCTTTTTGTTTTATTCGATGTAGAAGTTATTTTCTTCTATCCTTATGCAGTTAATTTTAAAGCATTAGAACTAGAAGGGCTTTTCGCTGTTATACTATTTGTAGCCTTTTTCTTAATAGGCTTTTTCTACGTACTTAAAAAAGGAGCTTTAGAATGGGAAAAATAGAAGACTTAGAAGTATTTAATGGTGAAGGATATCAACTTTCACGATTAGATAAGGTAATCGCGGCTGCTAGAGCAAACTCTGTTTGGCCATTACCATTCGCAACATCATGTTGTGGAATTGAATACATGGGGTCAATGGGAAGTAACTACGACGTGGCACGTTTCGGGATGGAAAGAATGTCCTTCTCGCCACGACAAGCAGATCTTTTAATTGTTGCTGGTACAATTTCGAAAAAATTAGCACCAATTCTGAAACAAGTATATGAGCAAATGTCTGAACCTAAATGGGTTTTGTCTGTTGGTGCATGTGCTTCTTCGGGAGGGATATTTGACACTTATAGTGTTTTGCAAGGGATAGACAGAGTAATTCCAGTTGACGTTTACGTTCCTGGATGCCCTCCAAGACCTGAGCAAATTATCGATGGTATTATGAAGATTCATGAATTGGTAAAACATGAAGGAATAAGAAATCGATATTCTGAAGAATATAAAGCGAAGTTGGATAAATACAATATTGAGGTAAATGGCAAGTAAATTGACTAACGAAGCGGTAATCGAACGAATCAAAGGTCAATTTGGTTCTGATATCTTATCTGCTGAAACTCCGTACGATTTTTTGACAATCGAAGTTCTAGCGAGCAAACAACACGAAATTATTGAATGGCTGAAAAAGGATGAAATGTTGAAAATTTCGTTTTTGACAAACCTTGGTGGCGTTCATTATCCAGAACAAGCAGGAAGAGAATTTGCTGTTGTTTATCACTTACAAAGTATGGTAAACAATTTCCGATTGAGATTGAAAATATACGTTTCAAAAGAAAATCCAGAAGTAGATACGATCGTTGATTTGTACGCAGGTGCAAACTGGATGGAAAGAGAAACATACGATTTCTTTGGAATCACTTTTAAAGGTCATCCAAATTTGGTTAGAATTCTGAATGAAGATTCAATGGATTATTTCCCAATGAGAAAGGAATACCATTTAGAGGATGGAACGAGAGAAGATAAAGACGACCGATTCTTCGGAAGATAAAACTACAGCGTTATGAGTACTTGGGAAGAAGAAAAAATACACGACGATGGAATATACGAATCATCATTGGATACAATTGATGGTAGTATTGCAACATTAAATCTAGGACCAACGCACCCTGCAACGCATGGAATATTTCAAAATGTTCTTAAAGTTGACGGTGAAAAAATTCTTAGTTCAGAACAAACTATAGGTTACATCCATAGAGCGTTTGAGAAATTAGCAGAAAGAAGACCTTACAATCAAATCACAACAATTACAGACCGATTGAATTACTGTTCATCTCCTATTAACAATATGGGATGGCACATGACAGTCGAAAAATTGATTGGCGCTGAAATTCCAAAACGTGCGCAATATATGCGTGTGATCATCATGGAATTAGCACGTATCTCAGATCACTTGGTGTGTAATGCCGTAATTGGTGTTGATACTGGAGCATTAACAGGGTTTACCTATTTGTTCCAACAACGTGAAAAAATATACGATTTATTCGAAGAGGTTTGTGGTGCTCGTTTGACTACAAACATGGGAAGAATAGGTGGTTTTGAAAGAGATTTCTCTCCAGCTTTTAACGAGAAATTAAAAGCATTTTTAAGAGATTTTCCAGCTGTATTCAATGAATTTGATGCCTTGTTATCTAGAAATAGAATTTTCATGGATAGAACAAGAGGTGCTGGACCAATTTCAGCTGAACGTGCATTGGAATATTCATTTGTTGGTCCAAATTTGAGAGCAGCGGGTGTTGATTACGATGTTCGTGTCATGGAACCATATTGTTCTTATGAAGATTTTGATTTTGAAGTACCAGTTGGAACGACAGGTGATACATACGATCGTTTTCAAGTACGTCAAGAAGAAATTCGTCAGAGTTTAAGAATCATTGAACAAGCTTTAGCAAAAATGCCTGAAGGAAGTTATAAGGCGGATCTTCCAGAATTTTATTTACCACCGAAAGAGGAGGTGTATAATAACATGGAAGCCTTAATCTATCACTTCAAAATCGTAATGGGTGAAACACCAATTCCAGCGGGAGAAGTGTACCACAGTGTTGAAGGAGGAAATGGAGAACTTGGTTTTTATTTAATTAGTGATGGTGGAAGATCTCCTTACCGTTTACAATTTAGAAGACCTTGTTTTATATATTATCAAGCATATCCTGAAATGATTACAGGATCATCAATCAGTGATGCTGTATTGACATTAAGTAGTATGAATGTAATCGCTGGTGAATTAGACGCATAATTATGAGTAGCACACACGTTGATTTAAGTAAAAGACACTCTGAAACACCATGTTTCAGTCCTGAAAAATTGGCCGAAGCTCAAAAGCTGATGAGCCTTTATCCTGAAGGAAAACATAAAAGTGCCTTGATTCGAATTTTACACATGGCCGAAGAAGAATTCGGTGGTTGGTTGAGTATCGAAACAATGGATTATGTTGCAGGAATTGTAAACATCGAACCAATTGAAGTATATGAAGTAGCTAGTTTCTACACGATGTTCAATTTGGATCCAGTTGGAAATTATGTATTTGAAGTATGTAGAACTGGACCATGTATGTTGGTTGGAAGTGACAATATCATTTCATACATTGAAAACAAACTAGACATCAAAGTTGGTGAAACAACGAAAGATGGAATGTTTACATTGAAAACAGCTGAATGCCTTGGAGCATGCGGTTACGCACCGATGTTGCAATGTGGTAAAAAGTACCATGAGCATTTAACAAATGAAAAAGTTGACGAATTGATTGCTGCTTACCGTTCAGGTGAGTTGCCAAAATAATTAGAATAGCATGGCAAGAAAGTTACTTTTAGAACATGATAGTGTACCTGGAATTGAAACCTTTGAGGTCTATAAAAAACATGGTGGTTATCGTTCTGTAGAAAAAGCCTTGAAAAAAATGTCTCCTCAAGAAGTTGTTGAGGAAGTGCAAAAGTCAGGTTTAAGAGGTAGAGGTGGGGCTGGATTCCCAACAGGGATGAAATGGTCTTTCCTTGCGAAACCAGAAGGCGTTCCAAGATATTTATTGTGTAATGCTGACGAAAGTGAGCC
This sequence comes from Flavobacteriales bacterium, assembly GCA_009885545.1. Lineage (GTDB taxonomy): Bacteria > Bacteroidota > Bacteroidia > Flavobacteriales_D > Crocinitomicaceae > M0103. The sequence continues at coordinate 4,916 of VFKM01000033.1, read as the reverse complement.
TGGAACATTCAAAGATCGTTATTTGATGGAAAAACTTCCACACTTATTGATTGAAGGAATGATTGTTTCAAGTTATGCGTTGGGTGCAAACCTTTCATACATCTATATTCGTGGAGAGTACATGTGGATTCTTGATATTCTTGAAAAAGCAATCGATGAAGCATACGCTAAAGGATACTTAGGGAAAAATATTTTAGGTTCTGGATATGATCTTGATTTACGTGTAGCTCCAGGTGGAGGTGCATATATCTGTGGTGAAGAAACAGCGCTTATCGAATCACTTGAAGGAAAAAGAGGAAATCCAAGAATGAAACCACCATTCCCTGCTGTTAAAGGTTTATGGGGATGTCCAACTGTTGTAAACAACGTTGAAACATTAATGGCTGTTGTTCCAATTGTAAATGATGGTGGAGACGAATACGCGAAAATTGGGATTGGAAAAAGTACTGGAACAAAATTAATATCGGCAGGTGGAAATCTTGTTCGACCTGGAGTTTACGAACTTGAAATGGGTCTTTCAGTAGAAGAATTTATATATGGTGACGATTGGTGTCGTGGAATTGCAAATGGTAAGAAGTTGAAAGCTTGTGTACCTGGAGGTTCTTCAGTTCCAATTTTACCAGCACATTTGGTTACTAAAACTGCAGCAGGAGAAACACGTTTGATGACTTACGAAAGTTTGGCTGACGGTGGATTTGCTTCAGGTTCTATGTTAGGATCTGGTGGATTCATCATCTTTGACGAAGATCAGTGTATCGTTAGAAATACATGGAATTTTGCACGTTTCTATGCACACGAATCATGTGGACAATGTTCACCATGTCGTGAAGGAACAGGTTGGATGGAAAAAGTCTTGAACCGTTTGGAGCATGGACAAGGAAACTTGCGTGACATTGAATTGTTAGAAGAAATCAATAAGAAAATCGAAGGAAATACAATTTGCCCACTAGGTGATGCAGCAGCATGGCCAGTAGCAGCAGCAATTCGTCATTTCCGTGAAGAATTTGAATGGCACGTTTCTCACCGTGAGGAATCGCAAACGAGAAATTATGGCTTGTTGAAAGAGTCATTAGTAGGATAAGGTTAAACGCTTTTAAGCAAAAAAAATAGATTTATTATGGTAAAAGTTACCATTGACGACATCCAGATAGAAGTAGAAGACGGGACATCAATCCTGAACGCTGCTCGTCAAATTGGAGGAGAAGTGGTGCCGCCTGCAATGTGTTACTACAGCAAACTTCCAGGAACTGGAGGGAAATGTAGAACATGTTTAGTAGAAGTTGCTGCTGGTTCTGAAAAGGATCCACGTCCAATGCCAAAACTAGTTGCTTCTTGCTCTACACCTGTGCAGGATGGAATGATTGTAAAAAATAAAACAAGTGAAAAGGTTCATACGAATCGTGGAGCTGTAGTTGAGTTTTTATTAATCAATCACCCTTTAGATTGCCCTGTTTGTGACCAAGCGGGTGAATGTCATTTGCAAGATTTAAGTTTTGAAAATGGTGGTGAAGGAACACGTTACGAGGAGGAAAAAAGAACGTTTGATCCAATCGATATTGGTAACAAGATCAAATTGCACATGAACCGTTGCATCCTTTGCTACCGTTGTGTACATGTTGCAAATCAATTGACTGACAAACGTGTTCACGGTGTTTTGAATCGTGGTGAACATACTGAGATTAGCACATATATTGAAGCTGCAGTAGACAATGACTTCTCTGGAAATATGATTGATGTATGTCCAGTTGGAGCGTTAACAGATAAAACATTCCGTTTCAAAAGTCGTGTTTGGTTCTTGAAGCCAATGGAAGCGTCTTGTGAGTGTACAAAGTGTTCTGGTAAAACAGTTCTTTGGATGTTTGGAAATGAAATCTACAGAGTAACAGCAAGAAAAGATAAATACGGTGAAGTTGAAGATCAAGACGGTAAAGCTGGATGGATTTGCAACGATTGTCGTTTTGAGAAAAAAGATCCTTCAAAATGGAACATCATTGGACCAAGAACAATCAACCGTCACTCGGTGATTTCTCAAGGAAAATATAGTGCTGCAAGAGCTAATTCACAAAAAAAGATAGAGAATGGAGACAAGTGAACTAATTGAAAAATTCATTGTAATCGTTGTTTTATTTACAGTGTCTTTGGGTGTTGCTGCATATGCAACGTATTTCGAAAGAAAAGTGGCTGCTTGGTTCCAAGACCGTATCGGTCCAGACAGAGCAGGACCATTTGGTATTCTTCAACCATTAGCGGATGGAGGAAAATTATTCTTCAAAGAAGATTTCATTCCTGAAAAAGCAGAGAAATGGTTGTTCATCCTAGGACCTGGAATAGCAATGTTTGTTGCATTGATGACGGGTTGTGTGATTCCTTGGAGTACAGCAATGGAATTTGGACAAAGTGTCGTTGAATTACAAGTTGCAGATGTCAACATCGGAATTTTATTCATCATGGGCTTTTTGTCAATCGGTGTATATGGAATTATGATTGGTGGATGGGCTTCAAACAACAAATTCGCCTTGTTTGGTGCTATTCGTGCAAGTTCTCAAATGATTTCTTACGAATTAGCAATGGGAATTTGTGTGATTACAATTGTCATGATGACTGGAAGTTTAAGTTTGAAAGACATCGTTGTTCACCAACACGGTTTTTGGGCAGACGGGTATTTCACTTGGAACGTGTTCAAACAACCTTTAGCATTTCTTGTGTTCTTTGTGTGTGCATTAGCAGAAACGAATCGTGCACCATTCGATTTACCTGAATGTGAAAGTGAATTAATTGGAGGATACCACACAGAATATGGTTCTATGAAAATGGGATTCTATCTGTTCGCTGAATACACAAGTATGTTCATCTCATCTGCTGTAATTGCAGTATTGTTCTTTGGAGGATTCAACTTCCCAGGAATGGATAATTTCGAAGGAAACACATTAGCACTTTTAGGAGTAGGAGCCATGTTTGCAAAAACATTCTTCTTCATTTTCGTATTCATGTGGATTCGTTGGACAATCCCACGTTTCCGTTTCGATCAATTAATGCATTTAGGTTGGAAAAAGTTAATTCCAATCTCACTGATTAACATGTTAGTTACTGGTCTTGTCATTGCCTATTTAGAAGGCTGGTTTAATTAAGAATTATAAGCTATGCAAAGTTTAACAGATAGAAAGAAAGTTGTTGGTAATAAGGAGATGACCTTTAAGGAAAAACTCTATTTACCTGCTATTTTCGGTGGTATGTGGATTACGTTTAAACACTTATTCCGTAAGCACAATACCTTGAGATACCCAGAAGTGAAACGTGAATTTGCTCCTGTATACAGAGGACAACACGTTTTGAAAAGAGACGAACAAGGACGTGAAAATTGCACTGCTTGTGGATTATGCGCTGTTGCATGTCCTGCTGAAGCAATTACAATGGTTGCTGGAGAACGTAAAAAAGGAGAAGAAGGACTTTACAGAGAAGAGAAATACGCTGAAATGTATGAGATCAACATGCTTCGTTGTATTTTCTGTGGTTTATGTGAAGAAGCATGTCCGAAAGAAGCAATTTTCTTGACAGACAGACTTGTACCATCTACGTTTGAGAGAGATGAATTTATTTATGGTAAAGAGCTTTTGGTAGAAGATGTAAATCTTCGAATTGATATTACTAAAAGACAACTTACTGGTAAAAGAACTGAGAAATGAATTTAGAAACAATCGCAATTATCTTGGGTGGATTAACTATCGGTTCAGCACTGATGGTAATCATAAGTAAGCACCCTGTTCGAAGCGTACTATATTTAGTATTGACTTTCTTCATGATTTCAGCCAATTACATTTTGATGAATGCACAGTTTATCGCTATTGTAAACATCATCGTATACGCTGGAGCAATCATGGTTTTATTCCTTTTCGTACTGATGTTATTGAACTTGAGTCGGGAAAACGAACCCAAAAGCAGTATCATGGTGAAATTAGGCGCTGTCATTGCTGGCGGAACTTTATTCACTGTTTTTATTGCAGCCTTGAAAGATGGTGTTGCTGTAGCTGCAACAACTGCGACAGATGCTGACAGTATCGGTTTGGTTGAAAATCTTGGACATTTATTGTTTACGAAATATGTATTACCGTTTGAAGTGTCTTCGGTCTTGTTCATTGCCGCAATGGTAGGAGCAGTATTATTAGCGAAACGTGAAAAACAAATAATAGAATAAGTATGGTTTTAGCAACTATTTTCCAAAGTGGTGTTTCGATAGAATTTTATATCGTTCTGTCCACCATATTATTTGTCATCGGAATGATTGGCGTAATGGTTCGTCGTAATGCAATTATTTTGTTGATGTGTATCGAATTAATGTTGAATGCAGTGAACCTATTGATGGTTGCTTTCTCAACGTATTTTGGTCAAGCTGACGGACAGATCTTCGTATTCTTTATCATGGTTGTCGCAGCGGCAGAAGCTACTGTTGGACTTTCCATCTTGGTAATGGCATACAGAAATCTTCGCACGACAGATGTCAGTATTTTTAACAAATTAAAAGGATAAGCGATGTCAGTAGATCAATTAATATTAATGATTTTGGCGTTACCTCTTTTCGGAGCGCTGATCAATGGTACGCTGGGAAAAAACATGTCAAAGCAGTTAGTAGGTTCAATCGCTACAACGGTTATGTTTGTTTCTTTCGCGCTTGCTTTAATGGTTTTTAATTCAAATCATACAACACAGCTGATTCACTTATTTGATGTTATCAAATTAGATGATTTTGCATTGCACGCACGTTTACAAGTAGATTCGTTGTCCATCTGGATGACATTGATTGTAACAGGTGTTGGATCGTTGATTCACTTGTTCTCAATGGGCTACATGAGTCACGATAAAGGATATTACAAGTTCTTTACGTATTTGAACTTGTTCATCTTTGCGATGTTGATTCTTGT
>VFKM01000077.1 GCA_009885545.1 Flavobacteriales bacterium | reverse complement strand
ATGAACAATTAAGCTTGATAAATCCAGAAAAAAAGATTTTCTTTGCATCCCGAATTGAAGAATTAAAGAAAAAGTTAAACACATAAACAATGGATATTTTATTTTCATCGATCATCATTTTAGCAAGTATATTATTAATACTTGTAGTTTACGTTCAAAACCCTAAAGGTGGAGGTTTGAGCTCAGATTTTGGAGCAGCACAACAAATTGGTGGTGTTCAAAAAACAAATGATTTCATCGACAAGGCTACATGGTCTTTAGCTGGAGTTATAATGGTATTAAGTATCGTCCTTACTATTCGTTCAAAAGCACCAGAACCAGTTATGCCAGACGAAGCACAACAAACTGAACAAGGTCAAGGTCAACAACAAAATCAAGGGGGGAAACCAGCTGGTCAACCTGCAGGTCAACCTGGTAAAAAATAATTAAAATCAATTCATTTGAAATGTCAGTATGTCATACATGCTGACATTTTTTTTGCTGAAAACACACCATTTGTCGGAGAAAAACCATTGGCATAAAATTGGTGAACAACGCACAGTCAATAAACAAAAACTAAATATATGTCAATAAAGTTTAAGCCTTTAGCAGATCGAGTTCTAATTGAATCAGCTCCTGCAGAATTAAAAACAGCTAGTGGTATTTTTATTCCTGATACAGCGAAAGAAAAGCCTTTAAAAGGAACAGTAATAGCAGCTGGAAAAGGAAAAAAAGATGAACCGATGACTGTAAAAGTGGGTGATACAGTGTTGTATGGTCAGTATTCTGGAACTGAAATTAAGATGGATGGAAATACCTATTTGATCATGAAAGAATCTGATATTTACGGTATATTTTAAATAGAATAGAACAAAACAATAAATAAGTATAATGGCAAAAGATATTTTTTTCGATATAGACGCACGTGATAAACTTAAAAAAGGAGTTGATGCATTAGCAAACGCAGTAAAAGTAACATTAGGACCTAAAGGAAGAAATGTTGTAATTGGCAAGAAATTCGGTGCACCTCAAATCACAAAAGATGGTGTTACAGTAGCAAAGGAGATTGAATTGAAAGATCCAATCGAAAACATGGGTGCTCAAATGGTAAAAGAGGTAGCTTCAAAAACTGCTGATATTGCTGGAGACGGAACAACAACAGCAACTGTGTTAGCGCAAGCGATTATTGGTGCTGGATTGAAAAATGTTGCTGCGGGAGCAAATCCAATGGATTTAAAAAGAGGAATCGATAAAGCAGTTCAAGAAGTTGTAAAGAATTTGAAAAAACTATCAATCGAAGTTGGTTCTGATAACAATAAAATCAAACAAATTGCTTCTATTTCTGCAAACAACGATGAGAATATTGGTGGATTAATCGCTAAGGCAATGAAAGTTGTTGGAAACGATGGTGTAATTACTGTTGAAGAAGCAAAAGGAACTGAAACAGAAATGAAAACTGTCGAAGGAATGCAATTCGATAGAGGATATCTTTCTCCATACTTCGTTACTAACACAGATAAAATGTTAGTTGACATGGAAAAACCACTTATCTTGATTTACGATAAAAAGATTTCTAACATGAAAGAATTGCTTCCTATTTTGGAACCAGTTGTTCAAGCAGGAAAAGGATTATTGATTATTTCTGAAGATGTAGATGGCGAAGCATTGGCAACGTTGGTTGTTAATCGTTTAAGAGGTTCATTGAAAATTGCTGCTGTAAAAGCACCTGGTTTTGGTGACAGAAGAAAAGCAATGTTGGAAGATATCGCGATTTTAACTGGAGGACAAGTGATTTCAGAAGAAAGAGGATTTACTTTGGAAAACGCAACAATGGACATGTTGGGTACAGCTGAAAAAATCGAAATCGACAAAGACAATACAACAATCATCAATGGTGCAGGTAAAAAAGCAGATATTCAAACAAGAGTAAAGCAAATAAGAGCACAAATTGAATCAACAACTTCAGATTACGACCGCGAGAAATTGCAAGAACGTTTGGCTAAGTTAGCTGGTGGTGTTGCTGTTCTTTATGTTGGAGCACCAACAGAAGTTGAAATGAAAGAGAAAAAAGACCGTGTTGATGATGCTTTGGCCGCAACAAGAGCTGCTGTTGAGGAAGGAATCGTTCCTGGTGGAGGTGTAGCGTTGATTCGTGCTATTGAGTCTTTAGATAAGCTTAAAGGCGATAATGAGGATGAAATGACAGGTATTCAAATAGTAAAGCGTGCTTGTGAAGAACCGTTGCGTCAAATTATTGCGAATGCAGGTGGCGAAGGAGCAGTTATCGTTCAAAAAGTAAAAGAAGGAAAAGAAGACTTTGGATACAATGCAAGAACAGAAGTTTTTGAGAAATTATATAAAGCAGGAGTTATTGATCCAACGAAAGTTACGCGTATTGCAATTGAAAACGCTGCTTCGATTGCTTCGATGCTTTTAACAACTGAATGTGTTATTGCAGATCAACCTGAAGAAAATTCACCAGCTATGGGAGGAATGCCTGGTGGAATGCCTGGAATGATGTAAAATAATTACGAATTATAAATAACGGTTACTGAGCTTGTCGAAGTATGAGTTATTTTATAATTCTGGAGCTAGAGGGTCGATTGGCCTTCTATTCCGTTTCTTACTTGCTGATTCAATTCGGGTAGTAAGAACGACAACATATAGAGACTCTTCAACGGAAACGTTGGGGAGTTTTTTTATGTCAATTTTTGAATGAAAGGAACGACAGAGAATGAACCTTTTAAAAACAAAAAAAGGAACCTTGTATCCAAGATTCCTTCATATTAGATTCAAAAAATGAATTTTAATATCTGTAGTGCTCTCCTTTAAATGGACCTTCAACACTTACACCGATATAATCAGCTTGGTCTTTTGAAAGAACTTCTAATTCAACACTAATTTTTGCTAAATGTAAACGAGCAACTTTTTCGTCCAAATGTTTTGGAAGAACGTAAACGTCATTGTCATATTTATCACTATTCAACCACAACTCTAATTGAGCCAATGTTTGATTCGTGAATGAATTTGACATTACAAAAGATGGATGTCCTGTTGCACAACCAAGATTAACCAAACGACCTTCAGCCAAAACGATTAAATCTTTTCCTTTGATAGTATACATATCAACTTGTGGTTTGATTGTATTTTTTGTTGATCCGTAATTTGAATTCAACCAAGCCATATCAATTTCATTGTCGAAGTGACCAATATTACAAACAATCGCTTTGTCTTTCATATTTTCGAAATGACGACCAACAACGATATCTTTATTTCCTGTAGTTGTAACAATAATATCAGCTAAATGAATGATACTGTCTAATTTCTTTACTTCAAAACCGTCCATTGCAGCTTGTAACGCACAAATTGGATCGATTTCAGTAACCATTACACGAGCTCCAGCTCCAGCTAAAGAAGCAGCAGAACCTTTCCCAACATCACCATATCCACAAACAACAGCAACTTTTCCTGCCATCATAACATCTGTAGCACGACGAATTGAATCTACCAAAGACTCTTTACAACCGTATTTGTTGTCAAATTTAGATTTAGTAACTGAATCATTTACATTGATTGCAGGCATAACCAACGTTCCATTTTTCTTACGATCATGTAAACGGTGAACACCAGTTGTAGTTTCTTCAGATAAACCTTTGATGTCTTTTGTTAATTCAGGGAAATGATCGAATACCATATTCGTTAAATCTCCTCCATCATCAAGAATCATGTTCAATGGCTTACCGTCCTTAAATGCGAAAATTGTTTGTTCAATACACCAATCAAATTCCTCTTCGTTCATTCCTTTCCAAGCGAAAACTGGAATTCCTGCAGCAGCAATTGCAGCAGCAGCATGATCTTGAGTTGAGAAAATATTACAAGATGACCAAGTAACTTCAGCTCCTAATTCTACTAATGTTTCAATCAACACGGCAGTTTGAATTGTCATGTGCAAACATCCTGCAATACGTGCGCCAGCCAATGGCTTTGAAGCTCCATATTCCTCACGTAATGACATTAAACCTGGCATTTCTGCTTCCGCCAATAACATTTCTTTACGTCCCCATTCAGCAAGACTGATGTCTTTAACTTTGTACGCCATTTTTTCTAAAGTATTATTCATAATTATAGTTAATTCTGATTTTGACTAATATGTTTAACTAAAAGCAAAACATATTATTTTAAATTTTGTTCACAAATTTACGAAACTCCTTTTGGAATAAAAAATTTGATCTTAGTTAAAATGATTAACTCAAAAATTTAGTCTAGTTCGAGAAGAACAAGTCTTGAGGTCTTAAAGTCCTAATATCTTATAATCTTAAAGTCCTAAAGTCTCTTTTCAATCATATCCGCCAAACAATCGATGAATCTTGGATGGTCATTTGAACTTGGTACCAATTGTATTTTCTCCCCACCATTTTCAACGAATATCTCTTGGTATTCTTCGCCAATTTCAATAATAGTTTCCAAGCAATCTGCAACAAATGCTGGACTAAAAACAAGTAATTTTTTCGCTCCTTTCTTCCCCCATTCTTCTACTACTTTGTCTGAGAATGGAGTCAACCATTTTTTATCTAAGCGAGACTGAAAACAAACTGTATAATCCGATGTTTTCAATCCGAGTCGCTCAGCAATCAATCGTGCAGTTGCAAAACTTGTTGCTTTATAGCAAAATTTATTCTCATCATTTATTTCAGATTCACATGGTTGATCAGCGCATAAATCCGTCCCTTCATACACTTTGTCAACTTGTCGCTCTGGCAGTCCATGAAACGAAAATAGCACATGATCATAATCCTTTAAATCAAATGCTTTTGTTCGTTCAATTATTGAATCAATATAACCTTCGTGATTCCAAAATTGGTTCACAATTTTAACCTCTGGAATTACCCACCATTTGCGGATTATATTCATTGCTTTTTCAACTGCAGAACCAGTTGACGCACTCGCATATTGCGGGAACAATGGGACAATTATTATTTGTTCATAATTGGCTTTGTGCATTCTTTCTAATACACTATCCATTGATGGATTTTGATAACGCATTGCCATTTCAACCTTCACTTCAGACGCGTTGAATCTTTCTTGAACCAATTTAGTTACGTTTTCTGTGTGCGTCTTCAATGGTGAAATTCCATTGCCATGCGCCCATAATTCCTTATAAATCTTAGCAGATTTAGGAGCTCTAAAAGGAACAATAATTCCATTCACCAATAACTTCCGTGGTAACCATGGAATATCTATTACCCTAGGGTCATTCAAAAACTCACTAAGATAACGACGAACATCACTTGTACTTGGGCTATCTGGTGTTCCTAATTGTATTAAAAGTACTCCTGTTTTCATAGTATTTAATTCTTTTAAAATAATTTTTTCTGCCATCCTTCGGCCTCTTTAAGAGTCAAAAGATTCAATTTTATCAAATATTTAATTGTTTTATCAAAGTCCAATGGATATTCAATTCCATCATAATTCCAATCTGTTTCAATCAACCAATTTTCAACTTGCCCAGAACGTAAATTATATCTCCAAGAAATTACTTCAACTGCATCTTCGTTCTTTTTAACTTCCAAGGCTTTTTTGTTGACGACAGAACACATTTCTTTTAATAAAGGACCATGCTTCTCAAGTACTTCTTCACGGACAGCAATCACAAAGCATGGCCAAGGAGTAACAACCTCATCGATGTAACGACATTTCCCTTGTTCCGTAAACGGAAAAGTGGTGTATTTTTCCCATAAAAACCCTTGCGATTCGTTGTGTTCTAAAGACCACAAAGCACCATAAATATCTCCTATGCTGTTGAACTTCAATTTTTCTAAATCCCAACCTTCCTGACTTGCTTTAACGTAAGTCATCAGATGAGATCCAGAACCTTCTCTTGAAATAGCAAATACTTTTTCTTCTAGTTGATCAACCGTTTTTATATCTGAATGATACGGAACATGAATTCCCCAATGCAATGGAGAAACAACATATACCTGAATAATTTTTGCTTTTAATCCTTGTAATATAGCTTTGGTAATTCCTTCGGTCAAAAGAACAGCGATATCCAAAGAACCTGTTTCCAATCCACGAATCATTTGGCCTGTCCCTCCACTCATATCACTCCAGTGCAAATTCAATCCAATTTCCCTAAATTTACCTTCTTCGATTGCTAATCTCCATGGTAAATTAAAATGTTCAGGCACTCCACCAATTTTCAATCCAATCATTCTTTTCTTTTTTGCTCTGAAAACTGCATATCAAATAAACGACGGTAGAAACCATCAATTTTCAATAATTCAGTATGCGATCCTATTTCTTTGATTTCTCCTTTATCTAAAACTATTATCTTATCTGCATTTTGAATAGTCGATAAACGATGAGCAATAACAATTGATGTTCGACCTTTTGTTAACTCAGTTGTTGCTTTCTGAATCATTTCTTCGGATTCAGTATCCACACTTGAAGTTGCTTCATCTAAAATTAAGATATGCGGGTTGTAAACACTTGCTCTAATAAAAGCCAATAACTGTCTTTGTCCAACAGATAACACGCCTCCTCTTTCACCGACTTGATAATCGTAATTTCCAGGTAAACGTTGGATAAATTCATGCGCTCCAACTGCTTTTGCTGCTTCAATTACCTGTTCTCTTGAAATCGAGCTATCTCCTAAAGTAATATTGTTGTGAACGGAATCAGAGAAGAGAAAAACGTCTTGTAAAACAATTGCGATATTTCTTCTTAAATAGTTCAACTCAATATCCAACAAATCAATATCTCCTATTTGAATTGTACCCTTTTGATATTCGTAGAATCTACCCAATAAATTCACGATGGTAGATTTCCCTGCTCCAGTTGCCCCAACAAAAGCCACGGTTGTTCCCGCTTGAATTTCGAGATTGATATTTTTTAACACCCATTCTTCATTTTGATAAGCAAAAGAAATATCATTGAAAAAAATAGACCTATTAAAATCAACCTTGTTATTTGTTCCTTGAAGTTGAACATGCTCATCTAGATCTAGAATTTCAAAAACTCTTTCGGCTCGAACAGTTCCACGTTGAAGAATGTTGAATTTATCTGCTAATTGACGAATTGGTCTATATAACATGTGTACCCAAAGTGTAAAAGAAATAATTTCCCCATACATGTTTTTAATTTCAAAATCGGTTTTACCTCCGGCTTTTAGTGCTCCCCAAACCAATAACAACGCTATTGACATCGAACTAAGCATTTCTACAATCGGAAAGAAAATGGAATTTGCCCAAACAGCATTTATATGTGCTTGGCGGTGACCTTTATTGATTTCTTCAAAGTTTTGAAATTCTTGTTTTTGCTTATTAAACAATTGAACGATCGACATTCCAGTCAACCTTTCTTGAACAAAAGTATTCAATTTATTTACTTGAATTCGTTCCAACTGAAAGGAATTTCTCATAGCTCGAGCAAAAATCCTAGTAGCAAACAACAAAATGGGAATAGGTATAATTGTCATTAAGGCCAATTCCCAATTATTAAAAAACATTAGAAATATTATAACGATCAGAGCAAACAAATCTCCTGCAATATCCATTAATCCTGAAGAAAAAACTTCTGTGATTGCTTCCAAGTCGGAAACCAATCTTGTGACAAGTGACCCAATTGGAGTTTTATCGAAATACCTCATTCTAAAGCTTAAAATATGTCCAAAAAGTTTTTGCCTAATATCTTTAATTATAGATTGTGCCAGAAGATTGGATAAATATGAATTAGTGAATTGCAATAACCCTTCGATAACTAAAAGGCCTATTACAATACCTGTCCAAATAAATAACATTTCACTATTTTGACTTTGAACGATATATTTATCTACCATTCTACCAACAATTAACGGTCGTGTTGGGCCTAAAATCGCTAATAATATAGTAAAGAAAACAGCCAAGAAAAATAATTTCTTGTACGGTTTTAAGTACGAAATTAATCGTTTAAAAATAGAGATATTGATAGTCGCCTTTTCGGACATGTGTGCAAATTTACCTAAATTTCACAGGACATTGAAGTTGGAAATAAATTCTTTTTTTTTATAAAAACAATTAAGAAGAATGATTGTTTTTAAAATTGAATTACTTTTATAGAAAAGCTCTTAATATGATTCATAATCTTTCAAAAACTAATTCAATTTTTTCAACTTTTCTTGGCGAAATAAGAGATAAGTCAATTCAAAAAGATGCTATGCGCTTCAGAAGAAACATGGAACGTATTTCAGAAATATTAGCTTATGAAGTGTCCAAAAACTTAGAATACAAAACAGTATCAGTTAAAACTTCACTTGGAGAAGCAGATGTTCAGATGCTTACTGAACAACCTGTATTAGCGACTATTCTTCGTGCAGGATTATCTATGCATCAAGGATTATTGAATTATTTTGACAAATCGGACAGTGCTTTTGTTTCTGCGTATAGAAAACATTCGACAGCTGAAGAATTTGAAATCCACGTAGAATATTTAGCTTCGCCACAAATAGACGGTAAAGTTGTCATTATTAGCGATCCAATGTTGGCAACCGGCAGCTCAATGGTAATGGTTTATAAAGCACTTTTAAAACAAGGTAAACCTTCAAAAATAATTATCGTTTCTGCAATAGCTACACCAACAGCAATAGATTATGTGAAAAGACATTTACCTGATTCAACTGAAATTTGGTTAGGTGCAATTGATGATGAGTTAACAGCTCAATCTTATATAGTACCAGGTCTTGGAGATGCTGGAGATTTGGCTTATGGAATTAAGTGTTAATTCTTAAAAGATGAATTGGGGATTTATAACAACCGTATTTCTATTATCAACTGTAAAATTCATGTTCGCTCCGTCTACAGGTTGTGGAATGGGTTTACCTTTCTGGGAAACTTACTTTTCTGCTGTAGCAGGTGGAACTCTTGGCGCTGCAGTTTTTTATTATTCAAGTGAATTATTGATTAAATATTCTCATGCTAAAAAAATAGCCAAACGAGAAGAAATGGAACGAAATGGCATTCCAATTATTCACAAGAAAAAATTCACAAAAACAAATAGATTTATTATACGATTGAAACGAACATTGGGAATATATGGCATTTGCTTTTGGGCTCCATTTTTTCTATCTGTTCCAATTGGAAGTATTATCGTTGCAAAATTCTACGGACATCTTAAAAAGACATTTCCATTAATTGTCATCGGAATGTTTCTCAATGCATTAATAATGACAAGTTTATCATATCTCATCTTCTAAATGGAATCAAAGCACTTATTCTTTGATTTGGACAGAACACTTTGGGACTTTGAAAAAAACTCAGAAATTGCATTAAGCAAATTATTCGTTGATTTAGAATTACATAAATCTATATCTGATTTTCAGCAATTTCATAAACATTATAAAATTCACAATTCTCGTTTATGGAAATTGTATGGTTCTGGAAAACTCTCAAAGGAAACATTACGAAATGAACGATTTAGAGTCACTCTAGAACAATTCCAACTCGATGACCCAAATCTCATTCAACAATTGAGCGATGGATATGTTGAAATTTCTCCTCAACAAACAACCTTATTCCCTAATACCATCCCAACATTAGTTGCCCTACAAAAAGAAGGTTTCAATATGCATATTATAACTAATGGATTTAAGGAAGTACAATTTATCAAACTCGAAAATTCTGGATTAACTTCATTTTTTGACATAATTGTATGTTCTGAAGATGTTGGAAAGAACAAACCTTCGCCAGATATTTTTCATCATTCATTAAGAAATGCAAATGCAAAACCGGAAAACTCTGTAATGATTGGCGATGATTTTGAAGTTGATATTTTAGGAGCGTTAAGTGTTGGAATGCAAGGCGTACTTTTTGATCCTTATAAGGAACACAAACATTTTCAAGATAACTTCATAATTCATCGATTAGATGAACTTCCAGCTCTTTTACCGTGGGTATTGAAAAAGAATTTATGAGACTTACTCCTTTTCTGTAATTACATAAAATTGTAAATCAGAAATTCGAACTCTTCCCTTACTTGGGTTCCAACAATAAACTGATAATTTATCCGTAGGCAAAACATTTTCGGGCAATGTAAAGGCCTGCACGAATTCTTGCTCTTTTCCAATTTCATTGATTTTACCTTGATTAAAGGCGACATAAAAAAGTGGATTCCCATCTGCTTTTTTCACCATCTCTCCATTTCTTTCAAGCACTGTTACAATATAAAATGGAATCGAATCTTCAATATGACCTTTCGTTTTAAGTAAATAATAAGCATCTTTTGTCGGAAGGGTTGGAAGATGATTAACCCCAATTTTAAGGTCATTAAAAAATTCATCAGTCATAAAATTCGAATTCTTAACTTTCCCAATGTAAAATGGTTTTTTGAATTTTCTTTTTTCAAATTTATTGAAAAGGTAAAACGCACTGTATTTTGTAACCATTGAACGTTCGAAGCCTGGATAATTTTTACGTATTAACTCAAGAAACATTGGAGTATGATATTTGTTACTGAAGCTATAACAGAAATAAGGTGTTTTAGAATTTTTTACGTGCGCCAAAAGTTTATAAAGTGACTCTTCTAGTTCCCAATCTATAATACTCTCGGTTAATGATTGCTTCAAATAAAAATTAATATAATCTACATTGTTGTAATTGGAAGCGTATGTTATTTGATCTCTACCATACTTTTCGTCGTCATTATTTATTTCTGTTCCAATTTCTTTAAAAATGCCATAATGAACAGGTTCTAAAAGTCGATTTCTAAAAAAACTATCTGTTAAAGGTAGAAATGTTACGAAAGCAATTAACGCATATGACCATTCTTTGGAAACACTCTTGATGCTAGAAAATAATGGCAAAAGCACAAAAGGCATTAGAAACATCATTACTATCTCTCTTAGAATTGGCGTAAAAAGATGTGATAAAACAAACGCAACACAAAAAGTGATTAAAAATATACTTGCCGAAAACACTGATATTCCATTCCACTTTTTAAATCCGAAATAAAATATTGAAGCGAAAAATACTAGTGCAAGAATTAAACATAACAACCATGATTCATTGAAAAACAAATGTGTAAAATCTAATGGCCAACTTAATTTTGGAGCTCCAAGCCATCCTAATCCACCTCTCCCAACTTGAAATATGGTTATTGGGAAATGGGGTATAAAACCAATGGTAGCAATTAAACCACCACCAATCAAATATTTCAAATTGTTTTTCCCGACATAAAACAAAGCACAAAAACAAATTATCACTGCAACTAAAAAAGCAAAATAATGTGAGGTCATTGCACCCCAAATCCCAACAGCAAGAATTATGGTCCATTTCCATTTTTTAGTGTCGGAAAATTTCAATTCCAAAATTGCCCAAAAAGCTAACAACAAGAAAAATGTTCCTGAATTGTAAGGTCTAGCAAATACGGTATTTAATATCGTAAAAGTAAGTCCAACGTATAATCCTTGAAGGAGGATGGCCCCAAATTGTGTGAAATATTTACACCCAATCTTGTAAATCAAATATGAATTAAAAATATAAAAAAGTAAGCTAGTTGAGCGCAATGCCCATTCTGAGTCACCAAAAATTCTGACCCATATCCATAATAAAACTTGGTAAAACGCAGGATGCATATCGCCAACTTTTACTCCTTGATTCCAGAAAATATCCCAATCAGAAAAGCGCGTTCGATACCATGCACTTAATTCGTCGTTTGACATCCCTTGTTCTGACATGAAAACCATACGAACAATTAACCCTGTGATTAAGAGTGTAACAAATACCCAGTGTTTTTTGAGTTTTTGCATTTAGAATTTATCCGTGTAATTCTTGACGTGTTTTTTCATACAATACAATACCTGCTGATACGCCAACATTCATTGATTCAATTTCACCTCTCATTGGTATTCTTGCTTTAATATCAGCTAAATTCAACAAATCAGATGTGATTCCGTCTTCTTCAGAACCTAAAATCACTGCAACAGATCCACGTAAATTAACTTCATACAATGGGATTTTTGTTTTCTCAGTGCATGCAACAATCCTCATTCCCAACTGTTGAAGGTAGAATAATGAATCTTTCAAACTTGTTGTTTTACAAACAGGAATTCTATTCAATGCTCCGGCTGAAGTTTTTACCGCATCTGGTGTAACTAATGCAGAACCTTTTGAAGGAATTAGAATAGCATGAACGCCTTGACATTCTGCGCTACGTGCTATTGCTCCAAAATTTCTAACATCAGTTATTCTATCCAAAACAAGAATAAAAGGCTTCTCTCCTCTTTCCATCATTTCTTCAACCAACGGTTCAATTACTTTATATTCTATTGGAGAAACCATTGCAATCACACCTTGATGATTTCCGTCAATTAAAGCATCTAATTTTTCTATCGGAACAAATTGCAATTGAAAATCTTTTCCTGCTAAGGCATCTTTTAATTCAGAAAAAAGTTCTTTATGCATTCCCTTTTGAATCATTATTTTGTTGATCTCTCTTTCAGCTTTTATCGCTTCAATAACAGATCTAACTCCAAATATTAAATCTTCTGATGTTTTTTTTCCTTCGTATTTTCTTGGCTCGTATTTTCTGTGTTCCATTCTTTTTTATTTAACGACAATTGAAAATTCAACCTCTACATTTTCACCCAATGTTTTAGCAACTGGACAAGCTTTACCAGCTCTCAATGCCTTCTCTGCTTCAACATCATTCCAATCGTTACCTCTAAAGTCCATGTGTATTACAATTTTTCCAATTCTTCTTGGATTTGCTTCCATTATCTTTTGAACAGACGCTTTGGCATGATCAAATTGAATTCCATGTTCACGACAGTATATCCCGATAATTGTTATCATGCAAGACGCATAAGCGGTTGCAACCAAATCAGTAGGTGAAAAGGCTTCTCCTTTACCTTGATTATCAATTGGTGCATCTGTTAATATCTCCGTTCCAGAAGATAGATGTGTACATTTTGTTCTAAGATCACCAAGATATTCTACTTCTGATGTAATCATGACTTTTCAATGATTAAATTGTAACTTTGTAATGTAAATCAATATTGAATCGATTTTTTTTGGTAAAAATAGGCTTTTTATTTAGGTGAGCATTACCAAAAGATACAATTGTTAATTTAGGATTGTTAAGTTTTAAATATGCCTAGTTGCATTTTATAGCATAAATGAGATGAGTGAAATAATAGATAACGACGGCGCTGGAATTCGCATAAAAAAGCCAAAATGGTTGCGTGTTAAATTGCCAACTGGAGAAAATTATAAAAAAGTTCGGTCATTGGTTGATCAACATAAATTACATACAATTTGCGAAAGTGGTAGTTGCCCGAACATGGGAGAATGTTGGGGAGAAGGAACGGCAACATTTATGATATTAGGAAATATATGTACCCGCTCTTGTGGTTTTTGTGCTGTAAAAACTGGTCGCCCAGATGATGTTGACATTTATGAGCCTGGTAAAATCGCACATAGCGTTAAAACAATGGGCGTAAAACATGCAGTGATTACATCTGTTGACCGTGATGATTTAAAAGATGGAGGTGGAACAATTTGGACTCAAACAGTTAATGCAATTCGCAACCAATCTCCCGAAACAACTTTAGAAACTTTAATTCCTGATTTTGCTGGAAATTGGGATAATTTGCAAATGATAATTGACGTTGCTCCAGAAATTGTTTCACACAATTTAGAAACAGTTAGAAGATTAACTAAACAAGTAAGAATTCAAGCTAAATACGACAGAAGTTTAGAGGTCCTTTTTCGCCTAAAAAAAGGTGGGATGAAGACAAAATCTGGCATTATGCTGGGACTTGGAGAAACAGAAGAAGAAATAATTGAAACAATGTCAGACCTTAGAAGTGTAAATGTTGACATACTTACTATTGGTCAGTATTTGCAACCGACCGCCAAACATTTACCAATTGCTGAATTTGTAACGCCAGAGAGATTTTCATTGTACAAAAAAATTGGTTTAGAAATGGGGTTTAGGTATGTTGAAAGTGGCCCATTAGTTCGGTCATCTTACCATGCTGAAAAGCATCTTTTCTAGACGTTTGACATGTATATTTTTGTTAAAAAAAATCTTTAATTTCTTGCGTCAAAATTTAAATGGTTTAACTTTGTAATAATATTTTTTTTGATTGCTGATAGAACTTGAATGATATTTAGATTTTTTATTTTATCTTGGCAGTCGCATTAAACAAAACTTGTATATAACTATATTATGGAACGAAAAAAAATAATCATTGGTTCGTCTAGCCTAGTTGCAGTTGCAGTGATCTGCAGCATGTCAATGTGGAATCAAAAAAGTTTCAAACAAATTAACCCAACTAAGCATGTTGCGAAACATGTTACATCAGCAACTGATGTTGATAATAAATTGGTTGTTTCAAATACTTTGAATGAAGAAATAATTGCTCCGAAAAAGGAAGTGTCTTCAAAGATAAATGAAGTAAAAGAGGAGTTTGTCGCTCCAATTGACATGAATCAACTCAAGGCAGAGAAGAAGAAGAAGTCAGCAATGGAATCGTTAAAGTGGATAGAAGCAAGATACTTGGATCAAGAAACTGGAGCGACAATTACAAAAGAAAAATTGGCATTAATTCGAAAAGAGGTTGCTAAAATCCCTAAAGACAAAGCATTGGCAATGACAGAGGTTGGTCCAGACAATATTGGAGGACGTACAAGAGCTATTCTTGTAGATAAAACCAATAACGATAGAGTTTGGGCTGGTGGAGTTTCTGGTGGATTATTTGTGTCGACTAATGGTGCTTCAACATGGACAAGAGTTGATACTTATAGCACTGCTGGTGGTTCTGCTAACATTTCAAGCATGACGCAAACAAACGATGGAACTATTTATGTTGCATCTGGTTCTTACGCTGAATCTTGGAATGGTAATGGCGTTTATTATTCCACTGATTTTGGAACGACATGGACAGTGGTGCCTGGAACTTCTAGTTTAGCTTTAGTGAATGAAATTGTTTCATCTTCTGTTTCAGGAAATAAAACGGTTTGGATGGCTACAACAACAGGTGTTAAAAAATGGACATTTGGTGATGCTTCGTTAACTTCATTAACTGCAGCGGCTAATGGTATCGGAACAGGTTCTTGCAGTGCACTTCAAATTTCAAAAGATGGAACAGTTGTAGTTGCAGCAATTTCAAGCAATAAAACATATGTGTCTGAAGATGGAGGTAATATGTTTGCTGACAAGTCTGGTACTGGTTCGGGAGTTGTACCAGCTGGAGGTGGAAGAATAGAATACGCAATCTCACCAACATTAAATGGTTCTAACCAACATTCTATATACGCAACTCGCACTGGTAGTGATTTATTAAGTATGCATGTTTCACATGACAATGGATCAACTTGGAGTCAATTTGTTGGGGCATCTGGACCGTCACCAAATAATTTAGATATTTATAGAAATCAAGGAACTTACAATTCAGTTGTTTCTGTTATGCCTAATGATCCTGAAAAAATCTTAATAGGTGGAATTGATATCTGGCAATGGGAACAAACCCAAAGCACTCCACCATCTGGAGGGTTTGATCACTTAACGGAATGGTTTCTAGATCCATCAAGTTCTAATTACACACATGCGGACAACCACGAAATGAAATGGGATGCGAATGACAGGTTGTACGTGGGTAATGATGGTGGAATTGGAATTACAAATAATTATGGTGAGGATTGGTATCCTTCAAACAGAGGTTATAATGCTACACAATTCTATGGTATTGCGTTTGACAAAGATGGAAACGTAAATGGTGGTACACAAGATAATGGTACACTATACAACAACTATGAATTTGAAAATACTAATCAAGAATTTCGTGAAGTAATGGGTGGAGATGGTTTTGAAACTGAAATTTCATTTTTCAACCCTGATGTCATGTTCGCATGTGTTTATTACAATGATATTGAGCGGTCAGATGATGCTGGGGAAACTTTCTCCAATGGTTCTTTTTCCCCTAATTTTCCAGCTGGTTACGCTGATGCTGGCGATGGTGCAGGTGGATATCACCCTTTTCATACTGAGTTTGTCTTAGCAGAAAATTATGATTTAAATTCTGAGGATTCTGTAACATATTATCCAACTGAAAATTATGCTGCCAATTCATTATTGCGCATTCCAAGTATGGCAAAAGGGGACTCAATGGATTACATTACTCCAGTGGCATTGTATTTTGATGACACGTTGTATTACACACCAAGCCAAACTGTAAATGACATATCAGTTATAAATCAAATTAACGGACAGAATGTACATTTAGGTAATTTCACTTGGACTCCGTTTCCTTCTGCTTCTCAATTAAATCCTCCAATTATTGGAGATTCACTAATGGTGGATTTCGAAACAGGTGCAGACACTGTTGTTGTGCAAAGCCTTGGGACTTATAGTCACTATTATGGTCAAAATCCTAATACACTTGAGCTTTATGACCTGTACGATGATACGGTTGCATATAACGTAGCATGGGACAAGTTAATAATTCAAGACCCTTACCAATCATGGTTTGTGATGTATGTGAATGCAAATAATGGAGAATTATGGGGAACAAGAAATGCAAATAGATTTAGTACTACAGATATGCAGTGGGTAAAAATTGCTCAAGGAATAGGTGCATATAATTATTCAAATATTGATATTGAATTTTCAAGAGACCTAAATGAATGTTACGTTTCTGCTGGAACTGGTGTTTGGAGAATTGATGGTTTAGGCAGTCAATATTCTACAAACACTAACTTTAAGAAAAATGTTGGTTACGGCACTACAGTTATGAATGCAGGTGCATTTGTTATAGGACAAACGTATCAAATAGCATCTATTGGAAGTCCTGTTCCTACTGATTATACTTTAATTGGTGCTGCAACAAATACTGTTGGGACTATTTTTGTGGCTACTGGAATAGGTGCTGGTAATGGAACTGCTTGGTTAGCTCCTGCAGCAACGTCTAAAACTAAAATCACAAATACAAGTTATCAAGGTCTTGCAGTAAATCCTAATGATCCAACCGATCTTATTTTATTTACTGGATTCTCTGGTACAAACAAAAGATGTAGCAATGCTAACACGGCGACAGATGACGCTTCGTTAAATGATGTTGTATTAGGTTCTATTACATCTCCTTCTGTTGCATGTTATGACGGTATTATTGATCGTGACAATCCAAATATTATTGTGGTTGGAACATCAGAAGGTGTTTTTTACACTGAAAATGGAGGAACAGCTTGGAGTAATGCTTCAACAGGTTTCGAAGGAACACCAGTTTATGAAATTCGCCAATCATGGAGAACTTGGGACGAAGGAAGTCGTCGTCCAGGAGAAATATATGTTGGTACATATGGTCGTGGAATTTGGTCGTCTGGTTCTTATTTAAGTGTTGATGATTGGGATGAGAATTTATCAGATTTGTTAAAGGATAAGATGATTATGTATCCAAATCCAACAGCGGATAACACAACATTAGTATTCAACTTAGATCAAGTTTCAGATATTACGGTAACAATCTATAATATTTCTGGAACGCTGGTTAAAACAATTGCTAAGAAAAATGTTGACGGTGGCAAACAAACTTTATCTCTTGATAGTGCTGACCTGCCTAAAGGAACATATATCGTAAAAATGAATGCTGGTGAACAAAATGAAACAGCGAAATTTATAAAAATGTAAATTGAATTAAATCATACCAAAAGGGTTGCTCTAAAGGCAACCCTTTTTTATTTCTCTATAATTTTCACTCAATAATTAATTGATAAAACTTACATTTGTAACAAATAAATAAACGAAATGAGTACTTACGACATTACAATCATTGGTTCTGGTCCTGGTGGATACGTTGCTGCAATCAGATGCGCACAATTAGGATTAAAAACAGTCATTATTGAGAAATACAATACATTAGGTGGTACATGTTTAAATGTTGGATGCATTCCTTCAAAAGCATTGTTAGATTCTTCAGAACATTTCCATAATGCTACTCATAATTTTGAAGAGCATGGAATTGAAATCAAAGGATTGAAAGCAAACATCAATCAAATGGTCAACCGTAAGAATGAAGTTGTCGCTCAAACATGCGCTGGAATAAAATTCTTAATGGATAAAAACAAAGTTGAAGTAATCAATGGTGTTGGTTCATTCGTAGACAAAAACACCGTGAAAGTGATCGATAAAGATGGGAAAGAAACTTTGTTAACTTCAAAAAACATCATAATTGCTACTGGTTCAAAACCGAACTTTTTTCCAGGAATGGAACCAGATAAAAAACGCATCATTACTTCTACTGAAGCATTAAGTATGACTGAAATCCCTAAGAAGATGTTGGTTATTGGTGGTGGTGTTATCGGTTTAGAATTAGGATCTGTTTTTGGACGACTAGGGACGCAAATTGAAGTTGTTGAGTTTGCCAATACAATTATTCCAACAATGGACTTAACACTTGGGAAAGAGTTAACCCGTGTATTAAAAAAGGAAGGATTTAAATTCAACTTAGAACACCGAGTTCAAAAGGTTGTAAATAAAGGGAAATCTGTTGTTTTAACAGCATTGAATAAAAAAGGTGAAGAAGTAACTTTCGAAGCGGATTATTGTTTAGTTGCTGTTGGAAGAAAACCTTATACAGAAGGATTGAATTTGGAAGCTGCAGGTGTAATATTAAACAACCGTGGTCAAATTGATGTCAACGATCATTTGCAAACCAATGTTCCAAACATCTATGCACTAGGTGATGTTGTTCGTGGTGCAATGTTAGCTCATAAAGCAGAAGAAGAGGGCGTTTTTGCAGCGGAACATATTGCTGGACAAAAACCTCATATTAATTACAATTTGATTCCTGGTGTAGTTTATACATGGCCAGAAGTTGCAGCAGTTGGAAAAACTGAAGAAGAATTAAAAACTGCAGGTGTAGAATATAAAGTTGGCTCCTTCCCTATCAAAGCATTAGGGCGTGCCAGAGCGAGTATGGATACAGCAGGATTGATTAAAATATTAGCAGATAAAAATACTGACGAAGTTTTAGGTGTACACATGATTGCGCCAAGAGCAGCAGATTTAATTATGGAAGCTGTGGTTGCTATGGAATATAGAGCATCAGCAGAAGATATAGCTCGAATTTGTCATCCACATCCAACTTATTCTGAAGGAATTAAAGAAGCAGCATTGGATGCAACTGAAGGAAGAGCATTGCATGTGTAAAAGAGAATATATTTGACAAAGAAAAAGCGCCGTAAATCACGGCGCTTTTTCTTTGTGTATTAAAATCAATTTTCTATTCTTTTACTAAAACCATTTCATCAACCAAATGCTTTGCTCCTGAATATTTATCCATTACCCACATTACGTAGCGAATGTCTACAACAACATTTCTGCAACGATTTGCATCAAACATATAATCTGACATGGTACTCTCCCACGTTCGGTCAAAATTAAGCCCCATAAGGTTTCCATTTTCATCAATAACAGGAGAACCTGAGTTTCCGCCAGTTGTGTGATTAGAACCTGTAAAACACACCCATAACTCACCATCCTGAGCATAATCCCCATAGTCTTTGTTCTTGTGCAATTCTAACATACGTGGCAATAGCTCAAAATCAGCATTACCAGTATTGTTTTTTACAATAATACCATCCAATGTTGTGTGCTCTGTATACGTCATACCGTCCGTTGGAGCTGATCCTTCCATTTTTCCATAAGTAATGCGCAAAGTGCCATTCGCGTCTGACCAATGTTTGGCATTTGGAAACATTTCATACTTTCCTGCAACATAGTTTTTCAATAATGCTGTCATTTGATCATCAAACGCTAGATAATTAGGCACGACTTGCTCTCTAAAATCTTGAATCAAAATATTGAATAATTTATAACCTGGATCCTTCTTTACTTTAGAGATTGATTTTTTATTCAGTTTTTTTAAAAATTCAGTAAATCTTATCTCGTTTGTTAATACTGATTTTGAATAAATTGAATTACTCAAGGATTCAATGTCTCCACAAGCAGTTGTAACCGTTTCAGAATTCACTTGTTTCACATATTCCACTGTCAATAAATCAAAAATCCCTTTATCCACATTGGCATCATAATTTTTAAAAAAACCGTGAGCACCATCAATCGATTTTTTAATAATAGAATCTAACGTTCCATTTTCTTGGTACTTTTCAAAATTCTTTATTAATTCATCTACTCCTTTAACAAGCTTAAAAAATTCTGGACCAACCGATAAATATTCAACCCCCATAGCATATTTAAATTCCCATTCACTTCCTTCGCTCACAAGTTTATTCATTAATGCAACCGATTGTCCATAAGACTTCTTCCATGTTTCATTTGTCTCAGCCATATCAGTATATTCTTTTTCTCTGGCAATTTTTATTGAAACACCGTCTAATTGTTTCAATCCGTCCACCTGACCTATCCATTTTTTATAAGCATTAGCAATACTAGCTTGTTTCGCCGAATATTTAATTCTAATTTCATCCGAAGATCGCATAGCCGCATCAATTACACTCAATGATTTTTGACGCATAAGAATTCTTGCAGGACGTTCTTTGTCAACAATAAATTTCAAATAAGCTGAAGACACATGTTGTTCAGTTTCCCCAGGAAAACCATAAACCATAGTGAAATCACCTACTTTTCTATCCTTAAAAGAAATTGGTAAAAAATGAAGCGGTGTATAAGGAACATTTTTATCCGAAAATTCAGCAGGTTTGTTATCCACTCCAGCATATATTCTAAATACCGAAAAATCACCTGTATGACGAGGCCAAACCCAGTTATCGGTATCACCACCAAACTTTCCAATTGAATTAGGAGGTGTACCAACTAAACGCACATCTTTGAAAACCTCTTTTACAATGATGTAATAATCATTCCCATAGTTGAATGGTTTAATTTCCGCTACATAATGAGTACCCATTATTGCATCTTTAATTAATTGTTCAATGTTCTTTTTCATTGTATTTTCTCTTTCTAGTGGATTATCACTAGGATTAACACCAAAAAAAACAGAAGCTGTAACATCGTCAATACGAACCATCCTAGAGGCTGTCAGTCCAGGATTTTTTAATTCTTCAGCATGATTTTTAGCCCAAAACCCATTTTTTAAATAATCATGTTCCAAGGAAGAATGTGACTGCACTTGAGAATAGCCACAATGGTGATTCGTTAGCAATAATCCTGTTCCTGAAACAAGTTCAGCCGTACAACCACCACCAAAATGCATAATTGCATCCTTCAAACTTGAATTATTGACATCGTAAATATCTTTAGCACTCAATTTCATTCCTTTTGCTTTCATATCTGATTCAAAAGCAGAAATTAAAGAAGGTATAAGCATTCCTTCCTCTGCCAAACAATGAATAAAGGAGAACAATAAAATAATAGACGATAAAAGATATTTTTTCATAATTATAGAATTTGAAGAGCGCCAAAAATAGGAATTATAAAGCAGTCTATCATTAGAATATCGATCGAAAAAATTTCAATAAAAGAATCTATTTCAAAAAAAACAGCAACTTTGTATTATGGAATTATTGAACTTCATTTTTCGATTGGGCGTTTTGTTCGCTATTTACGGTTTTATATGGGGAATATTTGAATTAGGAATAAAACTTCTCAGTTCTGGCAGGACGAGAACACTGACAGAAGAATATCTAATTAAAGCAATAAAATATGCCTTTTTAGTGGATGTTACATTTCTTTTTTGTCTGGATTTGGACCATGAAAATATTTCGATGTACAATCTAACAATGGCGGCATTAGTGCTATTAACCTATTTCATAGGGAAACTGCAAAACAAACAAAATCAATTAGCCATGTTTAAAATGATGGGGAATGGAATGCCTACTCCGTCGAACAATTTTAACATCAAAGCAGAAATTGGAATTATTGCACTATCAATCGCATTTTTTGTATCCTTAATTTTCATTCCTGAGATTGCTAAAAATCCAATTTCTATATGGTTCCATGAAAGTATTTTGAATATTGAAGACACACCTATTTTCGGATTTATATTCAAAGTTATTGGATTCTTTTTCTTAGTGAGTATGCTTGTGAAAATGCTAAATGCAATTATGTTTTTAATCTCGGGAAGACCAATCGTACAAGCAACATCTTCTTTTCAGAATTTCCAAAACAAGAAAAAAGAAGACAAATTTGACGATTTTGAGGAGTTAGAATGATTTAAAAGCGGGAAATAATAATCGGGGACGCCGGCATCTCGACTATCGCTCGATGTCCGTCAATAAAAGTTTACTATTTACTTCTTATTTCATTTAACATTTCTTCTATTTGCTGTAACAGCGGTCTTACCTCATCATTCACAAGAACGTAATCAGCTAACGGAATTTTCTCTTCATCACTCCATTGCTTTGAGATACGCTCTTGAACGTCACCTAAAAGAATATGATCACGCTTCATAACACGAGCAATTTTCAATTCCATTGGAGCAGTTACAAGAATCGTACAGTCCAACGTTTTATATGCCCCTGTTTCAAAGAGGATTGCGGCCTCATTAAACACGAATGAAGAGGTTTGTTTTTGAGTCCACAAAGTAAAGGCTGAACGAACCTTTGGATGAATAATTTGATTGATTTTTAAACGCAATTCATCGTTTGAAAAAAGACTTTGCGTTAAAAAGGGACGGTTTAATTTACCATCATAGTAAACTTCCGTCCCTAATAATTTTATTAAATCTTCTCTAATTTCCGGATCGGAATCGACTAGAATCTTTGATTGATAATCAGAATAATAAACAGGAAAATGCATTGCTTCAAGAATTTGCCCTACGACACTTTTTCCCGAGCCGATTCCGCCAGTTATTCCAATCTTTTTCAATCAGTTTTATATTTCTTCAACTTCTATCATTTTGAAAGGCAATTTGATAATCGCTTGATAATCTTCTCCCGCTTCTTCCATATCTTCATCGTCTTCTTCAAAATACCAATTTACAGAAACATCTGTTCCATCTAATTTCTCCAATTTCTTAAACAAATCAAGTATACATTTGGATGAAGATGTATTGAAATATTCCAATTTCATGTCAATACATGTCTTGGTTGATGGTTTTGAAGCATACGAGTCAATCCAATCATTCAAGGGTTTATAGAACTCAATAGAATTCTCAGGTATTGATCGTCCTTTAAGTAATAAAACTCCTGATTCAGAATCAAAAAGTACTTCTGGTGTTTTGGCTGATGCCACTAAGTGTAAATTTTCCATCATATTCTAACTTAATCAATTTTCACATTCAAGCAAAAAAAGCTTGTTTCTTCATTTATTTTTAAAAACTCAAAATCCAATTTATTTCCAGATTTTCGTGCAATATCAATCATTCCTAATCCTGCTGTACCTTTATTTGAAACCATAGAATTATTTAAACTTAATTGATAATACTCTCTCAATTCTTCTTTATCCATTGAGTTGATAATTTTCAATTTTTCTTGCAAATCTATTGCCTTTTCGTTGTCTAAATAATTACCAGTTCGAATAATAAAATGATCGTGTTCTTTCACAATTAAAACTAGAGCAGATTTCCGTTCTAAAATATCCTTTGTAACTGGAACAGGACTTTCATCGACATGGTGATATAAATTCTGCAGGCACTCAACTAACACATTAAATACTTTTTTCCTTGTACGGGGCGCTTCATGTAATGAATCCATTTTAGCTTCCATAATATGAAGGACAGAAGTCAATAACTCAGAAGTAACGATACCTTTAAAAGAAAGAATTACATTTCCTTCTTCCATTGTACGGTAAAGATTATACACGTTCTTTAATGACATTTGGCTAGTTTCAAAACAAATATAATGAATAGTAATTCAAGATAATCAAAAGAAGGATTAAATATTAAAATCTATTTATTCATAATCAGTATCTTTGCTATATGACTTCAAAAGAATGGTTCGCAGATTGGTTTGATACTTCGTATTATCATACTTTATATAAAAGTAGAAATGAAGACGAAGCAACAGAATTCATTGCAAATTTGTTGTCTTTCTTACAATTAGAAAAAAAATCAAAAGTACTTGATTTAGCTTGTGGTAAAGGGCGTCATGCTGTAACACTGAACGAACATGGATATA
This sequence comes from Flavobacteriales bacterium, assembly GCA_009885545.1. Classification (GTDB taxonomy): domain Bacteria; phylum Bacteroidota; class Bacteroidia; order Flavobacteriales_D; family Crocinitomicaceae; genus M0103. The sequence goes on along the minus strand of VFKM01000077.1, from coordinate 3,419 downwards.
AGGTTCTTGGTGTAGACTTATCTCCAAATAGTATTTGTAAAGCGAATGAAAAACAAAATGAATCGCTTTCCTTTGCAGTACACGACATGAGACAAGTGATTGAAGGACAAAAATTCAGCGCAATTTTTAATCTTTTTACAAGTTTTGGGTATTTTGATACGCTTTACGATAATGAATGTGTCATTCGTTCAATGAACGAAATGTTGGAAAAAGACGGTTATTTGATAATCGACTTTATGAATGCACAGAAAGTCATTGATAATTTGGTTGAAAACGAAGTTAAGGTTGTTGACGGAATTGTTTTTTATTTGACAAGAAATTATGATGGAAATCACATCTTCAAAAATATTCGTTTCAATGCTGAAGATAAGGAATTTCATTATACTGAGCGAGTTCAAGCATTGAAAGAAAAAGATTTTGTTCAACTCCTCACTGAAAATAAATTCGAGATTATTCGTACTTTTGGTGACTTCTCATTAAATGTTTTTAATGAAAAATCATCGGATCGTTTGATCATCATTGCCAAAAAAATCTAATGGAACCAATTATAGTTTTTACCAGTCTTATTTTATCTGTTGTCTTAGGTGGTTTTTTCGTTACCTATTTGCAACAAACCAACAAGGCTCAAATAATAAAATTGCTCCTAGCTTTTAGTGGTGGATTTCTACTTTCAATTGCATTTACGCATTTCATTCCCGACTTATATCACGAAGAATCAGCGTCGATTGGTATATACATCCTTATAGGTTTCTTAATTCAATTATTGATGGAGTTTTTCTCTGGTGGAATCGAGCACGGTCATGTTCATGTTCATAAAGGCCAAAAAATGCCATGGGGAATGTTCCTTTCACTTTCTGTTCATTCAATTTTAGAAGGAATTCCTTTAGGAAATCAATTAATGGGATTTGAAATTTTAAGTTCGCATAATCACGGTCATGATAATTCACTTTTATTAGGAATATTGTTTCATCAATTACCTGTTGCTATTGCATTAATGACTTTATTAGTGAATACAAATCTTACTTTAATGAAATCGTGGATTGTATTAATGTTATTTGGCATTATGACACCTTTAGGAGTTGCTATTGGAATGTTTACTTTACCGGGAGAATTTGGATTAGATTATCACGTAATTCTTGCGATAGTCGTTGGGATGTTCTTGCATATATCAACAACAATTATCTTTGAAACATCAGAAAATCACAAGTTTAATTTATTGAAATTGATGGCGATTTTTGTTGGATGTGGATTGGCGTTTGTGATGCATTGAAAAGGATTGGGAATTTGGGATTCGGGATTTGTAATTTGAACCACATAGGCACATAGAGAACATAGGGTTGAATTATTTTGAAACACTTAGACTCATTTTCCAAATTGAAACTAAACTACTAACTCATCATTTTGCACTCATCACTCAATTTCTAAACACATAGCGATGCACTGAGCTTGTCGAAGTGACACATAGAGCACATAGTTAGAATTCGAATTCAACTGGTAATTTGTAACTAGCAACATATAACTAAGAAACAATTCTTTTAAACGTTCTCCACATAATCGATAGATCATTTCCCAAAGTAGGATTCGCGAGATATTTCTTATTCAACTCAATTTTGGCAGGCATAATGACCTCAATATATGTCTTAATCGGATCTTCTGACTTACCGAGAATTTCATTTTCATTGAAATATTCCACAGAAGCATAATCAGTAATACCGGGTTTTATATTTAAAACTTTTCGTTGGTCTTCAGTATATAAATCCACAAATTCTTTCACTTCTGGACGTGGACCAACAATACTCATTTCACCTTTCAACACATTAATAAATTGTGGGAATTCGTCTAGTTTGAATTTTCTTAAGAAATGACCTGATTTTGTAATTCTAGGATCTCGACCGACAGTTAATTTTCCTAATTTGTCAGCGTCTTTGCGCATCGATCGAAATTTCAAAATAAGAAAAGGTTTACCAAATCTCCCTATTCGTTCTTGCCGATAAAAAACACCTCCATTTGATTCAATTAGAATCCAAAATGCCATTATTAATCCGACTGGGAGAAATATCAGTAAAATGATAATTGAAAGTAAGATATCGAAGGTTCTTTTCATTGGCTATAAAGGTAGAAAGAAAATGAAGGTGAAAAGGTAGAAGCGAAATAAAGGAAAAAGGAAAAAGGAAGTTGGTTCCTGGAAATCACCCTTTTTACTTTTTACTTTTTACTTTTTCAACAGCATTTACGACTGCCTCAACAACAGTTTGAACTTGCTCATCTGTCAAATTAAAATAAACAGGCAACGAAATTTCATTATGGTATTTATTCCACGTTTCAGGATAATCTTCCATTTTATAACCACGTTTCTTGTATGCTGTTAAAGTCGGTAATGGCAAGAAATGTACATTAACTGAAACGTCTTGATCAAAAATTAACTGCATAATTGCATCACGTTGTTCTTCTGTAACTCCAGCTATTCTTAATTGATACAAATGATAACTGGTCACTTTTGAATTTGTTGTATGTAACGGTGTTAATGCCCAATCTAATTGAGTAAATGCATCATCGTATTGTTTGAAAATTGCTTTTCTACGATCTAAATTTTCTTGATATCTTTCCAATTCTACTAAGCCAATTGCAGCTTGTAAATCTGTCATGTTGCATTTGAATCCTGGTTCTTCAACATCATAACGCCAATTTCCTTTTTGCGTTTTTGCCAAAGCATCTTTGTTTTGACCATGAAGAATCATTGTGCAAAAATCTCTGTAAATATCGTCGTGATTAAAACCATCAGGTAAATTGAAACACAAAGCTCCACCTTCTGCAGTAGTCAAATTCTTCACAGCATGAAATGAAAAAGAACTAATATCTGTTAATGAACCAGAACGTTTTCCATTCATTGTAGCACCAAAACTGTGAGCAGAATCACTGATGACCAATATTCGATTCAACTGTTTTTGCAAATCTGTATTTGGACTAAATTGAGCTTGAATTGCCGTTTCTTTTACCAAAGAATTGATTAAATCATAATCGCATGGGAAACCAGCTAAATCAACTGCTATAATGGCTTTTGTTCTTGGAGTAATTGCCTTACGGATTGCTTCAACAGAAATATTGAAATCTTCCTTATTGATATCAACCATGATCGGTTTTGCTCCAGAATGGATAATCACATTTGCACTTGCACAATAGGTATAAGCTGGTAAAATAACTTCATCACCTTCCTTAATCCCCCACCAATTTAAAAGAACCTGCATTCCCATAGTCCATGAGTTCACTGCTACCGTCGTTTGACAACCACAATATTCTGTAATTTTTTTCTCGAACAACTTCGTTCTTGGACCCGTAGTGATCCATCCACTTTGCAAAGCAGCTGTAACTTCATCAATTACTTTTTGATCTATACGTGGTGGTGAAAAAGGAATCATACT
>VFKM01000111.1 GCA_009885545.1 Flavobacteriales bacterium | reverse complement strand
TTGCCATAACAGCTAATAAAGCTTGAGCCGTACAAATATTTGAAGTTGCTTTGTCTCTTTTGATATGTTGTTCACGCGTTTGAAGCGCCATTCTCAAAGCCATGTTGTCATCAGCATCTTTCGATACACCGATAATACGACCTGGAATATTTCTTTTATAATCTTCTTTCACAGCAAAATAAGCAGCGTGAGGTCCACCAGAACCCATTGGCACACCGAAGCGTTGAGAAGTTCCAAATACACAATCAGCACCTAATGAACCAGGAGAATTTAAAAGAACCAATGAAAGAATATCAGCAGCGACAGCAACTTGAATTCCTAAGTCTTTTGATTTTGTAATGAATGATTTAATATCAGTAATTGTTCCGTTTGCATCTGGATATTGCACTAATGCACCGAAGAAAGTAGAATCAAGAATATGCGTTTCAGCGTTTCCAATTACTAATTCAATTCCTAAATTTTTTGCACGCCCTTCAACAACATCTATTGTTTGAATAAAAGCAGTATCAGCGATAAAGAATTTGTTTCTTCCTTCCTTTACATCGTTTCTTGAACGTGAATTCCAAAACATGATCATTGCCTCAGCAGCAGCAGTTCCTTCATCTAATAAAGAAGCATTTGCGATTTCCATCCCAGTTAATTCTAGAACCATTGTTTGAAAATTCAACAATGCTTCCAAACGACCTTGAGAAATTTCAGCTTGATATGGCGTATAAGCAGTGTACCATCCTGGATTTTCTAAAACATTTCGTAAAATAACAGAAGGAACGATTGTTTCATTATATCCTAAACCGATGAATGATTTAAAAACTTGATTTTTGTTACCAATATTCGTGACAAAATTCAGGTATTCCTGCTCGCTCATTGCATCTGTGATACGCAATTCACCTTTTAAACGGATATGTGATGGGATAGTTTTATCTACTAATTCGGCAACAGTTTGAAAACCGATTTTGGTTAACATTGCAGCTTTTTCAGCTTCGTTAGGACCAATGTGACGCTTTGAGAATACGCTCATATTTTGTAGTTTTATTTGAGGAACAAATATACATTAGATGGATGTATTATTTAACGATTAATGTGTGAAATTTTTGGATTGATGCTTCCTTTTATCCCCTGCACAAATCAATTATTTAAAATAACTTTACCCACGATGAATAAAACAAGTGATTTTACATTTTGTTTTAGATTAAGTTTGAAAATTGATGAATGACAAAAGGTATGATGAATTAGATGTATTAAGAGGATTTGCGGCGTTGTTCGTCCTTTTTTTTCATCTCACATTATTTCGTAATGAAGCTAAATATGGTTTTCAACTTGGGATAACCGGTGTTGATTTGTTTTTTATGATCAGTGGTTTTGTTATTCTTATGAGTATCGAAAAAAGTAAAAATGCAAATCTCTTCTTTCTATTTCGATGCATCCGACTCTATCCTATTTATTGGATTATAGCAACATTTACTTTTTTGTTATTTTTTGGATTGAATTTATTCAACGGTGAAATTCCTTTTAGTGAAATTCCTTTTAAGGATTATTTTGTAAACTTATCCATGTTTCAATATTACTTCAATACACCTAATATTGATGGTTCTTATTGGACATTAATAATTGAAATGCTTTTTTATATAAGTATTTATGTGCTTTTTCGCTTGAAATTACTCAATAAAATAATAGGAATTGGACTTGCTTTTGGAGTGATAACAGCCAGTTATATTTTTGCTATACGGCATTTAAATTTATCTGATTACACCAGATTTTTTCCTTTGATTTATCACTTTCCGATGTTTTATTGTGGGATTATTTTTTACAAAATGATGCAACTAAAGCAAGTGCCATATTATTATTATTTCTTAATTGTCGGAAGCATCTGCTTACAACTCTATCTTTTTGAATATGGCAGGGCATTTCACTTCATCTCAATAAGTTCTTATGCAATTGCATTGCTTGTTTTTAGCTGGATATTTTTGCTGTTTTCAATGAATTTATTAAGTGGAATTGTGACCAAAACAACGCGCTTTTTAGGAAATATTTCGTATCCGTTATATTTAATTCACCAGCCTCTCTGTTATGGAATTATTATTCCCTATTTTACAGATGTTTTACACCTTAATTTTTGGATATCGAGTTTACTAATTGCTCTTCCAATTACACTGATTTTGGCAATGTTTTTTACGTACAAAGTTGATATGCCAATTAGGAGTTTCTTAAAACGAAAAGTGCAATTTCTACTTGCTAAAAAATAGCTTAATACCTTCTACTGTGTTTTTTGTAGGTTCCTATATAATCTGTTTTATGTGGCCTTTTCTGCCAAGAGATAATTCCCGGTCAAAAGATCCAACACCATGATAACGTGGGTTTAATTACTCAACATAACTTAATTTCAACATGTTTGAACTTCCTAAATCCTTCAATGGTATTGAAGCAATATTTATTGCCAAGTCACCAGTTTTAAGCAATCCTTGATGTTTAAGCAAGTATTTAATATCCGCAATTGTATGATCAGTACTAATTAGTTTGTCGTAATAGAATGCTTTAACTCCCCAGATTAAATTCAATTGAGTTAATATTTTTTTATTACTTGTAAATACATATATCGGTGCTTTTGGACGTTGAGAAGCAATTTTATAGGCAGTGTATCCTGAAAACGACATTGTTAAAATGGCATCAGCTTCAACTCTTTGAGATAAACGACATGCATTGAAGCAAATAGAATCTGATATAAATCGCGCTTGATTTTTTTCTGGGATTTCTTCTTTGTTATAGATTCCATCAAATTTCTCCATTTCCATAACAATATTCGCCATTGTCTTTATTACCTCAACAGGAAACTTCCCAACAGACGTTTCTCCTGAAAGCATAACTGCATCAGCTCCATCTAATACGGCATTGGCAACGTCATTTACTTCTGCTCTTGTTGGAGAGATGTTGTTGATCATACTTTCCATCATTTGTGTTGCCACAATAATTGGTTTTGCTTGTATGACACTTTTGTTGATCAACATTTTTTGAATGATCGGAACGTTTTGGTATGGAATTTCAACACCTAGATCTCCACGTGCAACCATTAATCCATCACTTTCTTTAATGATATTATCTATGTCTTCAATAGCTTCAGGTTTTTCAATTTTTGCAATCACCTTTGCTTTTCCTTTTTTATCGAGAATAAGTTTTTTTAATTCAATAATATCTTGGGCTGTGCGAACAAATGATAATCCAATCCAATCAACATTGTTTTCTATTGCAAAGTCCAAATCTTCTAAATCTTTTTCAGTTAATGAAGGCATTGATATAGCTGTGTTTGGGAAATTAACCCCTTTTTTAGAAGACAAAATCCCTCCATGAACTACCTTGGCTACAAATTCGTTTTTCCCATCAGTCCTAACAACCTCTAACGCAAGTTTCCCATCATCCAATAATATTCTTTCACCTGGCTTAACATCTTGAGGCAATTTCGAATAATTGATAGAAAATTTTTGCGCCGTACCAATAATTTTTTCAGTTACGATAGTCACTTCTGTCCCATTGATTAATTCAACTCCGTTATTTTCCATTTCGTTGGTACGGATTTTTGGACCCTGCAAGTCAGCCAGAATTGCAACATTTAATCCTGTCTCATCATTCAATTCACGGATAGTTTTTATCACATTAGCATGATCTTCATATGAACCATGGCTAAAATTCAATCGGCAAACATTTAAACCTGCCTGAAACATTTGTCTTAAAACTTCTTTATCACTTGATGCTGGCCCTAAGGTTGCAACTATTTTTGTTTTTTTCATATTCTTTTTAAAATCTTATTTTTTTGTAAAATTTATTTTGACACCAATTAATTAAAAACGAGATTCTCTGTTGAATCGAGTTCTTCTGGATCGAAAATAAACACACCTAAAACACTTGGTATTTCTCTTAATTCGGACACGAGATCTTCCACTTCCCAAACATGATTTTCAAATAAAAACAAAAAATAATCGATCGAAGGTTTTTCTGGAATTAGAAATTTCCCTTGGTTTTTATTTTTTATTAAATAATATTCAATCAAGTTTTCAGTATCCTTGAATTCATACATTGAATGGTTAGAAAGTATCAATCCTTTTTTGGAAGCAACAATGTAATCCTCTTCAACTTTGCCTAATTGAATGTCTATTTTTTCATTTAACCCCCATGCTAAACGGTAATCATTATGATGAGAACAAATTCCAATCATCTCAAAATTATAGACTTGATCATAAGATAATATGTGCTTTTTGGGTTTAGTCATTTGCTAACAATTCTGTTGCAAAAATAAGAATATTAATGGGTGTTATATGGCATTTACAGATTGAAATTAGAAAGTTGATATTTCCTTAACATTGAATGCCAATTAAAGAGTAATCAAATCATTTTCTTTGGGTCTACCCATGAGTCAAATTCTTCAGCTGTAACGAGTCCTAAATACAACGCTGACTCTCTTAATGTTGTATTATTTTTATGAGCATATTTCGCTATTTCTGCTGCTTTCTCATATCCAATTTTAGTATTTAAAGCTGTGACCAACATGAGTGAATTATTCATGTGTTTTGCAATAATTGGTTTATTGGCTTCGATACCATTTACACAATTTAGGGTAAAGGATACACAAGCATCGGCAATCAAATTGGCTGATTCAAGCACGTTCGAAACAATCACAGGTTTAAAAACATTCAATTCAAAATGTCCGTTGGATCCTGCTATTGAAACAGTTACATCATTTCCCATCACTTGTGTACAAACCATTGTAAGTGCTTCAGTTTGGGTTGGATTTACTTTTCCAGGCATTATTGACGAACCAGGCTCGTTATCCGGAATTATAATTTCACCAATCCCACAGCGTGGACCAGAAGATAACATTCTGATGTCATTACCAATTTTCATTAACGAAACAGACGTTCTTTTCAGTGCTGCTGACATTTCAACCATTGCATCATTGCTTGCTAATGCTTCGAACTTATTGGCAGCAGTAATAAACGGAAATGAGGTAAAATCAGCAATTTTTTGTGCGACAAGAACATCATACCCTTTTGGCGCATTCAAACCTGTGCCAACCGCTGTTCCGCCCAACGCTAATTCACAAATGGCTTCAAGTGCGTTGTTTAGTGTGCGAATAGAATGATCAATTTGTGAAACATACCCGCTAAATTCTTGACCCAATGTAAGCGGCGTAGCATCCATAAAATGGGTTCGACCAGTTTTTACTATAGTATCAAATTCAAGTACTTTTTGTTGAAGACTATTACGCAACAGTTCCAACCCGGGGATCGTTTTTTCAGCAACCACTTTATAAGTTGCTATATGCATTGCTGTTGGAAAAGTGTCATTCGATGATTGGGATTTATTCACATCATCGTTTGGATTTAAGATTTTAGCTTCTTCACTTAATTTTCCACCATTTAAAACATGTGCCCGATTTGAAATCACTTCGTTGACATTCATATTAGTTTGTGTTCCTGAGCCCGTTTGCCAAATTACCAATGGAAATTCGCCATCATGTTGACCCGTTAATATTTCATCACAAACCTTAGAAATAAGTTCTTTTTTTTCACTTGATAATACACCAAGTTGAAAGTTGGTATCAGCGGCAGCTTTTTTCAAAACAGCAAAAGCATGAATAATTTCAAAAGGCATACTCGCTGTTGGCCCAATCTTAAAATTGGTTCTAGAACGCTCTGTTTGAGCACCCCAATACTTGAGAGCGGGTACTTTTATTTCACCCATTGAATCTTTTTCTATTCGGAAATCCATTTTTTGTTTGTGTATTTGAATATTTTTGTATTTTTACAGACGTAATCAGACTCTTAAAATAGTAAAAGATGAGCATTTTCGGTATAGTTTTATTTCTTTTAATTGGTGGAATGGCATTTTGGATGCTGTTATTTTTACTTGGATTTGTACTTCCTTATTGGATTACATTGGGTGTTTTTGAAAAAATGCGTCCGAAAAGAATTTTCGAAGAAGAAACGAAGCATTAATTCGTTCGTTTAAATATAGTGTGAAACGCCTTTAGAAATGAAGGCGTTTTTTTGTTTCCCTCCTTGAGGAGGGAAGATTAATCATGTTGATAACACCTGCCGCTTGGATCCTTTGTCATTCGCTTACAACGCAATCCTTTTTTTGTGATTCCTGAACATTGAACAGCTGTAGAATTATTGGAAGAACTTTTTCTTGTTTGCTTTTGAATGCTCCAATTCCAGCAAGAAATGCAAACAGTGCGTTCTATTTCTTGTTCTGTTTTATCAGATAATGCTGGGAAGAAATCTATTCCGGTAAAATTTTCAACACTGTCGATTGAAACAGCAAAGCTAGATAGTGAAGATTGTGACCCCTCATTGCGTATAATAAATCCAATTGCTTTTGGATTATTTCCACGGATGTCCAATATTACTTTATAATAAAAGTTTGGAACAGCAACTTTGTTGTGTCCAATTGTAGTCATTTGACCTTTTAATACAGGACCTGTGACCACATAAACTGTTCCCATTTCACCTACCCAAGAGCGTACTTGTTCTTCCAATTTTTTCCAAATTCCACGATTAAAACTTGGGTCTTGGGGACTCATATTGCTATAATAAAACGATTCTTCCATGACTCTTGCCGACCAGGACATATCTCCAGCAGGAGCAAGATGACCTCTATCATAACCTGATTTTTTGTAATCAGAGTTATCTGCCGAATTGGTTTTAACAGCACGATCAACTATAAAACGATTAGTGCGATCATATCGTTTTATTATTTCATCAGAAGTAAGTTGGTATGCCACCCATGACGCTTGTTCATGTTTTTCATTGTAACAAAGTGTATAGGCAAAGTGATAAACAACTGCGTCATTCTTGGAAAAAGCTGGAAGCTCTAAGAGGGTGTAGTTTTCTGTTTCTTGAAAATAAACAGAAGTATCACTATCATTCGGAATGGCAGTTTTTTGAATGTTGCTTTCTGATTCTGTCGGGGTAGGTTGAATTATTTTTTTTGTACGCGAAGCTGACTTTATCCAAATAGAAAATACAACTGCAAAAAGGAGTATGGATATGAAGAATAAATTGGATTTTTTCATAAATGAGAATCAACTTGAAAAATAAGCTTTTTTATAACAAAAATGTAATTTCTAAATTGAAATGGATTCGACTCATAACTAATTACTTTTGCCAATTCAAAGTCATTTTAGTTCTTGATCAACTATTATCTTACACAATTGGATAAAAAAAAAGGATAGCTTTCGCTATCCTTTAAAAATATAACTTTAAAAATTAATTCTTAACAGTAATTTTCTTAGTGATAAGTTCATTACCTGCTAAAATATTTACGAAGTAAATACCATCAACAACATTCAAATTAATTGAATTAGAACCATTCACTCCAAACGAGAACTCATCGTTGAAAATAACTTTTCCAGTAATATCAACAACTGTTACATTTGAATTTTCGAAAGAAACACTTCCTGAATTGATTGTTACTTGACCGTTAGATGGATTTGGAACAACGCTAAAATTGGAACTTAAATCATTTTCAGTTAAACCAACGTTTGTCCAATCCCATAATTCTACATCATCAACGTAAAAGTTTGATGCAATTTCTGTAGTAGCTGTAACGTCAGAGTATCCAACTCCAAATACATCCATAACTCCAAAACCACTAGCTGCTCCCCAAGGGAATGTACCAACAGAAACAGAATTAATTTTCAACTCTGCATTTGTAGTTGCAAGATTAACCATAACGCTCACGTCATTCCAAGCACCTATATTATAAGAGAATACACCATTCGAAGGTGTGCTAACGTGACCACTTCCGTCACTGTTAAAAAACACATCGATACCATATTGGTATCCAGCACCTCCCGAAACCCATGCTCCACCTAAATTAAAATATCCTCCATAAGTTGCAGGAACATATATTTTCATTTTAACTTCATATTTTCCTGAAGTGTAAAGTGAAGGATTAACCATGACAACATCGTTTTCATAAGCTCCAGCTCCTCCATTAATAACATTCATTGAATTTGCTCCACTAGAAGCATAAGCTGTGCTTATTAAAGGGTCTTCTATTCCTCCAGTTGTTCCGGACCATGTGTCCCAAAATCCAGCACTTTGAGATGATACTGCGTTTCCAGCGGTGTAAGAATCAAAATTATCACTTTGAATACTCGTTTGTGCGAACAATAACGATGGTGATAAAAAAAGAATTGAAAGTAGTTGTTTTTTCATATGTTTTTGTTTTTATAATTTATGGAAATATAGTTATAAAAAGTCAATGTGAAAAAAAAATATTATTAACATCTGATATTGAATAAGTTGTGTACATTTTGGGATGTGCTAATAATTAAGAAACATAAAATTCTTTTCAAGAACCAAATCGATATGCTGATCCAGTTTCAATATTCCTATCCCGCCCATATCTTAGCACCCTCGGAACAATTTTGACAAATATCAATTTGATTACGACCAGTTAAAACCGCTTGTCTGAAGTTCTTATATTTTTTATGATTCCAAATTTCATTGAAAGTAGTTTGTTCGATTGTACCCAATACATGTTGCGCATCTTTATCGAAACAACATGGTACAACTTTTCCATCCCAAGTTAATACACTTCCAGACCACATTCGCCAACAATGATTACCCGTTTTATATTTAAGTTTGTATGTTCCGTTAGAGATTCTTACATATCGGGAATATTTTTCATTTTCGGGCATTAATGAATTTCCATTTTTGTAATCGTATAATTGGGCAGTTTTGATACGTACTTCGTCAATGCCTAATTCATTTCCTAAAGTGAAAACTGCTGGAATTTCATGTTCATTTGGTTTAACTGCTAGAAATTGAAATATAAGGTGCGGTGTTGCTGACTTCTTTTCTTTTTTTGCTGCAATAAGTAATTTAGTCGCTTCGATAACTTTGGAAAGATTACCATGAACACGGTAATTTTCGTACGTTTCTTGTGTCAATCCATCAATTGAAATTATCAAACGATCCAATCCTGATTCTATAATTTCTTCAGCTTTTTTTTGATCGATGAAATGCGCATTTGTAGATGTTGCCGTATAAATTTTGTGTTGTTTGGCTTGCCGAATTAACTCCAAAAATTGAGGATGTAGAAAAGGTTCTCCTTGAAAATAATAGTTGATATAAAAAACTGATTGACTCGTTTGATTCAACATATTTTGGTGTAAAGCTAAATCTAACTTACCTGTTGGTCTAGTAAATTGTTTCAAACCACTTGGACATTCAGGGCAACCAAGATTACATGCAGTTGTTGGTTCAATAGACAATGAAAATGGTTTCCCCCAATGAACTGCTTTTCGGGTAATTCGAGAAAAGTAAAATGAAGATTTTAATGCAATCAAATTTAATACTCGTTTTAAAGTTAAATGAGTAAGAATTCTAAATGCATCTTTCGTTTGCGACATCTTTCAAAGATATTTAGAAAAAGTAACTTTTTACCAAGTTCTAGGTCATAGATTTATTGTTTTACTTTTATACTATGAAAAAAATCGCACCAATTGTTCTTTTTGTTTTTATTGCAACTGTGTCATTCAGCCAAAAAACTTATTTTATTAAAAATAATTTCAACGGAGACCCAATTCCATTTGTTAAAGTGAAACCGAATATTGGAACACCATTTTTAGGAGATATTGATGGGATTATTAAAATAAGTGAAGGAGTAAATTCAATAGAAATAATTGGAAATGGGGTGAAGGACTCACTAGTAATATTGTCAAATGTAGTTGATTTCACAATTTATTTGACACCACTAATTAAAGAAATTCAATCAATAAACGTTTCAGCTGGTGAAAATCCAGCACATCGAATAATTGATCTTGCAATTGAAAACAGGAAAAAGAATAACCCATTAGACAATGATGCTTTTAGATACGAAAGTTATAGTAAATTCATTTTTGACGTGAACAAAGATGCAATTGATGGCATACCTGAAGGAACTACGGATTCTAACTTATTACAAATAAAATCATTTTTTGGTCAGCAATATTTACTGATGATGGAAAGTGCTTCTATCAGAACATTTATGCCTCCATCTAGAGATCAAGAAGAAATTACTGCCTACAAAGTTTCAGGATTTGACACGCCTTTATTATCCACTTTTGCTAACGAAATGCAATCATTTAGTTTCTATGAGAATCAATTTCAATTGTTAGGTAAAACTTATATTAATCCAATAGCTTTTGGCGGAACAAAACGTTATTTATTTATTTTGGAAGATACAACGGTTGTTAATCAAGACACTACGTTTACAATTTTTTATAGACCAAGAAAAGGTAAAAATTTCGAAGGAATGACAGGTCATTTGTATATAAATACGAACGGATATGCCATCGAAAAAGTAACGGCTTCTCCTTTTGAAGATTCAACAGGAACAGAAATCGTAATTGTTCAAGAATATGAATTAATCAATGGTAAGAAATGGTTTCCATCAAAACTGAGCACAGAAATATCAATGAAAGGGCTTGTTTTGAGCACAAAAATGAAAGACGCATATATTCAGGGAAAAGGCAGTACTTACATTAAAAATATTATCATAAATCCAGAAGGACTCAGGAAACGAGATTTTGATAATGTTTCAGTTATTACAAATGAAAATGCTGGAACTGTTAAGGATGAAGAATGGGATTCATTGCGGGTTTATACAATCAATGACAAAGAGAAACGCACTTACGAAATGATTGATAGTCTATCGAAAGCTGAGAAATTAGACAAGAAACTGGATTTATTAGGCACATTAGGCCAAGGTAAAATACCAATGGGTTATTTCAATTTAGATTTAACTCGTTTATTGGATTTTAATCTTTATGAAGGATATAGATTTGGAGTAGGATTGGAAACTTCAAAAAAAATGATGAAAAATGCAACAATTGGTGGATATTATGCTTGGGCCAATCGTGATAAAGATACAAAATACGGAGGTTATTCAGTCATTCATTTGAATAGAAAAAATGGAATTAAGATAAACCTGCGTTATCAACAAGATGTAGCAGAGCGAGGAGGAACATCTTATCAAAAAGATTTATTTTCTCTCAATTCTACTTCGATGTATCGACATTTGTTTATTAAAAACATGGATAAGCAACGTTTAGGAGAAATGGCTTTTTCAGGAAATATAAATTCCAATATGAAAATATCTTTAATTGGTAATTACCAAAGAATATGGACAACTGATGGATATAATTATACTCCACCTGGTGATTATGTTATGGTTCTTCCTGTTTCAGAATTTGATTTGGCAGAAACTTCTCTAGAATTCAGTTGGAATATTCGCGAAAAAGTAATGCAATTGGGAAATAATCGAATTTCGAAAGGAACCAAATTCCCTAAAATAAAAGTGAAAATTACCAAAGGTTGGAAAGGTTGGTTTGAGTCTGATTTTGACTATTTGAGACTTAACACAGAAATTCAACAAGATATTTCTTTACGTGGTGTTGGGAAATTGTCCTGGACATTGATGGGGTCATTAACCCAAGGGAGTACGCCACTTTTCTTAATGAATGCAGGAATTGCAACTGGTATTAATTGGAATTTATCAGTTATGAATACCTTTGAAACAATGCGGCCATCAGAATTTTATTCCTCAAAACAAGCTGCATTTTTCACTAGATTAAATTTGAATGCGATTAAGACCAAGGCAAAATGGAATGAGCCACAATTTTCTATTCATCATGCAATAGGTTATGGCGAGTTAAATCAAAGTATAAATAATCAACACTCTATTGCTTTTAAAACGATGGAAAAGGGATTTTTTGAAGGAGGTTTAATTTTGAATAATGTTCTTGTTGTTAATGCTATGGGAGTCGGTATAGGAGGTTTTTACAGATATGGATCTTATTCAGATAATGATTGGAAAAAAAATATTGTACCTAAGATTACTTTTTCAATTGCGCTTTGAAATTAAAAAATCTAAGAAGTACTGAGATGGATTATTTTAATAAATTAACATGGCCCGTAAGCGATTGCCATCCTTCTGGTCTATCACAAGAAACATAGCGAAGTACGTAACCATAAACACCTTCTTGTACTATTTTTCCACCATAAGTGCCATTCCAACCTATTGAAGGATCTAATGTCTCAAAAATAATTTCACCCCACCGGTTATAGATTATTAATTCCCAGTCTGAAACTTCTAATGCAAATTTGGGGTTGAATTCATTATTGAATTCATTCCCGTCTGGCGTAAACGTATTTGGAATATAAATGATAAAAGGTTCTATGTATAATTCCCTATAACTAGAATCACTACATCCAAATTCATTAGTAGCAATTTGCATCGGACGATGCCAACCACTAGTTGTATAATTATAAATCAAATTTGCTTGAGTAGAAATATAGGTACTATCATCAAACCAATAAAAAATATTTGATGCTCCAGAAGATTGATCCGTAAATGTTATTTGCGCATGACAAATGTCTGTTTGAATGGGATCGATATCAAATAACGATGTTGGAATTGGATGTATCGTTACAACATTTTCTTGCAGCATTAATAGAGTATCGATACATCCTGTTGCAGTTGAAATATTCAAACTTACACTATAAGTGCCTACTTCTGTATATACATGAGATGGGTTTGCTAATGATGATGTGTTTCCATCTCCAAAATCCCATAAATATGTAATTGGAGAATCCGCAATACTTAAATCTGTAAAGTGAACCAAAGCAGGAACACATCTTGAACCAGGTTCAACTCGAAAGTCTATTGCAGGCTCTCTAAAGATGAAAATTGAATGAGTTATACTTTCTGAACAATTATTAAAAGACGCTACTAATGTAATAGGGAATGTTCCAAATGTGTCGAATACAACACCTAGAACATCAATATTTGTTGAAGAAGAGATAGATGCATTCGGTCCAAAATCCCATAAATAGGAAGTAAAGCTTGGGCCAGTCATTGAACCATCAAAATTGAAACTATTTCCAGTAACACACATAGAATCATTATGTGTAAATGAAATAGATAAAAGTTCATTAACCGTAATTGAAACTGATGTTGTATCAACACATGTTCCATTTGAACTTCCTTCAAGCATAATAGTATATGTACCACCTGCTGGGAATGTGAAGGTTGGCTCGAGGAAATTACTTGTGTCAGAATTAACGCCCGTAACGCCAAAATCCCATAAATAATTTGAAGTTCCAGTAGAATTATTACCAAAAGTGACCGTTAATCCATTACATTCATATCCAACAGGAAGTTCAATCTCTACAGTTGGCTCTGGAAAAATATAAATTGAACTCGTAAAAGTTGATTGACAAACACCAAATTGAGCATCCAATGTTATTGGAATGGAACCGGAAGTAGTGAAACTAATATCATTTACATTTTGGGTTGTGGCTGTCTCTTGAGAAGCATTTAAACCAAAATCCCATAAAAATGTTGTTCCAACTGTACCAGAGGTTATTCCGGTAAAATCAAAATTATTTCCTACAATACAAAGTGAATCTTGGGACGTAAAGGAAACTTCAAGAACATTGTTGACATTAACTGTTATATATGCAGTATCGGTACAATTTAGTCCTGGGTTGACAACTAACATTGCTTGATAAATCCCAGGAGCAGGATACGTGTAACTTGGTTCAAATGAAGTGCTTACATCGGTTGTAATTCCGGAAACGCCGAAATCCCACGAATAAGAAGAGCCTCCAAACGAATTATTTTCAAATTGAACATTTAATCCATCACAATATGACTCAAAAGTAGAAAGTTGTTCTTGTGTTGGTAATATTGCTGATAACGTTATTTGACAATTGAAAACTTTGAA
Organism: Flavobacteriales bacterium; assembly: GCA_009885545.1. GTDB lineage: Bacteria > Bacteroidota > Bacteroidia > Flavobacteriales_D > Crocinitomicaceae > M0103. Next base: position 2,953 of record VFKM01000111.1, on the reverse strand, counting down.
TAGGAAATCACGTATAGTTGCTCCAACTAACACTCCATTTCTGTATTCTTGAACTCTAATTCCAACAACGAATAATCCTAGCAATTGAGGAGTTACAGTTAACTCTCCTGTAGCTGAATTTATTGATATATTGGCCCCTGGACCTAATGGATTCAACGCTCCAAATCCTCCAGCCCAAGAAACAGGAAAGTAAGGTGGCGGATCTGCTTGAAGTGGCTGTGGAGTAGCTGTTGAACCTCCATTTAAGGGAGTTACTAAAGAATAAACCAATTGATCTCCATCTGGATCAGTTGCTGAATGATCAAAAATTACTTGATCATTACTACATAATACTAAAGGTGGATAATTCGTAAATCGAGGACTACTGTTAACAGTGAACCCTGTTTCAGAACCTGGAACATGGGTGGTTAAAGTAATTCCAGTATCATCTGGTGCAATTAAATTCGTCACTGCAGCGCCTCTGCAACAGCGTTGATATGAAATAGTGTATCCGCCAATTGCAGGTGGTAGATTAAGTACTACAGTATATACTGCCTTTTCAACACAAATGTTTGTTGGCGCAGTTCCACAAGGATTATTAAATACAACTGGTAAAATAACACTTCCTGGAAAAGGAACATCAATGTTTCCAATTAGAATATTTCCAGCAGAATAAATAGCTAAATGCATCGGGTCATCATATTCTGCTCCAGTAGATAAACAATCTCTATAAAGTGTAATATAAAATCTGTAACTATTTCCGCCTAGGTAGTCATAGTAAATATCACCACCAACAATGTGTGCCGCATTGGACTCAAACACTATGAAAAAGGAAAAAAATAATATTAATGACTTCATTTCAAAAAGTAGACGTAAAATTAATGCAAATGTTGTTCCAAAAGACAAAAAAGCTTTTTAGATGAATTCAAATTCTATGTGCGTATTGAAATCCTAGTTCCCTTTCAATTAAATTACCGTCAATTGATTTTCCAATTAATTTTGAAAACTGAACACTCGGCGGAAGTAATCCAAATTCAGTTGCTTTACCTAAATAATAATCACCTTTTTTTGGATGTTCATTGTAACAGAGGTTATACGTTTTTTTCCAAATTTGTTTTTCTATCAAACATCGAACTGCAGCAATAACGTCTAATTGATGAACTAAATTCACGACGAGATTTCCATGATCAATATTTTTCCCACTGAGAAATAGTATCGGATGGCGCTTGTCTCCAATTAAACCAGCCAATCTTAATATTGTTACTGACCGATTGGATTGATTTAATTTTTCTTCAGCTAAAAAAACGGGATGATTAATCTTGACCGAACCTAGTTCGTCAATTTCTCCTTCAACATCTTGATAAACACTCGTTGAACTAGTAAAAATGATTTTACAGGTTACTGGAAATTGTTGAATGAGTTGTTCGATTTGAACTGGATAATCGAACGATTTAGAAGGAGGGAAGCTAATTATTAAACAATCGATTTCGTTTGCGGGTATTGTAATTTTCTTGTTTTCGAAACCATCATAAAGGAATGGTTGAATTGAAGCCACTTTTAATTCTTCAAATTTATTTATTGAAGTAGTTGAGCCATAAATAAAATGGTCATTTTTTAAAAGTTCTTTAGCAAGCGGTAAACCAAGCCAACCACATCCAATTATTGCTATTTTCATGTATTGTAAAAATAAGAAAACATATAAGAATTTAAATTGTTTTCATTTCATACCAATCTTAAGGTATTTATAGACAGGTTTAATTTTAACTTTGTAATATGGGATACTCTAAAAGTTTTGTGCGCTTTAATTGGGTGGCACTTGTATTTATTTATTTGGTAGTTGTTGCTGGAAGTTTTGTTCGAATTACTGGCAGCGGGATGGGTTGCCCTGATTGGCCGAAATGTTTTGGACAATGGATACCGCCAACTGAAGAAAATGTGTTACCTGATAATTACAAAGAAATATTTGCTGAAAAACGAGCAGTCAAAATCAAGAAATTTTGCAAATTTTTATCAGGAATAGGTTTATCGAAAACGGCTGAAAAGATTAAAAATGATCCGACACTTATTATTGAGGAAAATTTTAATGCTCAAAAAACGTGGACAGAATATATTAATCGCTTATTTGGATTTATGGCGGGTAATTTTATGTTGGCTGCATTTATTTGGATTTTAATAAAATATCGGAAACGAAAAATTGTACTGATCTCTTTGATAAATCTTGTTTTAATGGGAGTTCAAGGTTGGTTTGGCTCCATTGTAGTTGCAACAAATCTTGTCCCCTGGACTATCACCGTTCATATGTTACTTGCCTTAGTTATTATTGGACTTCAACTTTTATTGATTCAAGAAATCAGTCCAGGGCAGCGAAAACCAATTTCTCTCAATAAAACAATGAAATGGTTAGCCATAGTTGTTTTTGGAATTACCTTTTATCAAATGTTTCTTGGAACACAAGTAAGAGAGTATATTGATGAGTTGACAAAGCAAGGATTTGGAAGAGAAACATGGACTGAAAAATTGGGAATATCGTTTTATATTCATAGGAGTTTTTCATGGTTAGTACTTGTTCTCATGACTTTTATGTTATGGAAAAACGAACAGAAAAATAAGATTTGGTTAATTCGTTCAGCCTACATAATACTTTCCTTAGAATTGATTTCAGGAATATTATTGGCTTATGCGAACATGCCAGGTCTCGTTCAAACAAGCCATTTAATTTTTGCAACTATCATTTTTGGCATACTAACTATGCTCATCTTCCGTCTAAAAACAAGTGAAAATAGTTGAATTAATTTTTAAATCTACTTGAAAATTGCAGATAGAATGCTATATTTGCAACCCGAATTGGTTAAACAATTCACGGTCCTATAGCTCAGTTGGTTAGAGCACCTGACTCATAATCAGGTGGTCCCTGGTTCGAGCCCAGGTGGGACCACTTAGTACAAGCCTTTCAAGCAATTGAAGGGCTTTTTTT
>VFKM01000137.1 GCA_009885545.1 Flavobacteriales bacterium | reverse complement strand
TTTAAAAATATAGTTATGAAAAAAGTAATTTATTTGGCTTTACTATTTGTTGGTTCAGGAGTAATTGCGCAAGAAGAAGAAAAGAAAGACACAACTCGTGTCAATTTAAAAAACATCGAAATCCTTTTAATAGATCATTCGGATGATATTTCAGCTGAAATTGATACAATTGACGCAGCCCCTGATGAAGATGAAAAAAATAAATATGAAGCACATTGGGCAGGAATAGATATGGGATTCAGTATGATGACAAATGGTCAATTCAAAACGAGTTTCGATAATTATCCATATTGGAAAAATGATCCAGCTCGTTCAATGACCTGGAACCTAAACGTGTTAGAGCATAAATTCGGAATAGCACATGAATATTTTGGTGTAACAACTGGTTTAGGATTTAGTTTTACTCAAGTAGCTTTTAGAGATAATTATGTGTTGAACAGCACTCCAGACACCTTGTTCGCAACTATTGATACAGTAATTGATTATTCAAAAAATAAATTGAAAGCAGCCTATTTAACAGTTCCTTTATTACTAGAATTTTGCACGAATGCAGACGCAGATAAAAGTTTTTATATAGCTGCAGGTGTTATCGGAGGCGTTAGATTGGCCTCGAAAATAAAAAGAGAAGGAGAAATCGATGGGAAAGAATTTCAACAAAAAAATAAAGGAGTATACGGTTTGAATTCGTTTAAATTAGACGGAACTGTTAGATTGGGTTATGGATCTTGGGGCGCATTTGCTTCCTACAGCCTACTTCCTCTATTTGATGTTGCAAAAACAGTAGAAGTGTACCCATTAACATTCGGATTATCTTTAAATTTTTAGGTGAATAGTAATACAAGTAAGCAAGCAAGAAAAAAGAGTCGCTCATTTATGGGCGACTCTTTTGCTTTAAAAAGGGTTATTAATTTTTGACCATGTTAAATAGAATGGTTTTTCCTTCTGATGTGGTAATATTTAGGAGAAGATTATTTTTTCACAACATTAAATTGAGATGTTTTACCACCCTCAGTTGTAATGTTGAAAATATACATTCCAGCCTCTAAAGATGAAATAGAAAGTTCTGATTTACCATTTACCAAATTAATAGTATTATTCATAGCTACTCTACCAGAAAGATCAGTAACAGACAATTGAGCTGTTCCCTCAGCGTTTAATGATACTGTAATAGCATTTGTAGCTGGGTTTGGGTAAGCAATACAATCAATTGATGCAGACTCATCTATTCCTGTAACACTAAACACTTTTACACCCACCGCGCTTGGTAAATCTGATCCAAAACCTCCAGCTGAGTATACACCATCAGCTTCAATGGGAAACATTGGTTGTAAATAATTGTTTTGGTTCCACGTATAGTCAGTTTTAATGTCATGGCCTAAATATATTGCTGTATTACTCGTTTGAACACAAGCCAAAAAGCGTTGGTTATCTTCTAAAAAAACAGGATTAGCAAAAGTTGCTAAAACGACTTGGTTTTGTAAATCGCTCGGGTAATAATAGTAATCAAAAGTTAACGGATTTAGTGTTGTAAACGCTAAAGTAGGATCATTTAAATCAGTAAAAGGGTCCTCCCAACGATACACAGTTATTACCATTTCTTCTCCTTCAAGACTAATACCAGACCCATATGCTGTTAAAGCAGAAAAATACATTCCTAAAACCCCAATTCTACTTGCGTTGGGGTCGTTCACAACTATACATGTGGAATAACTTGATACACTTGTAGATGGCCTATATCCCGCTGTCGGAGTAGGCCAATTCGTTATTGGATCTAACGCCGCATAGGAATATATCGAATCATTTACAACGAAAGTAGTCGTGTTTACATTATCACCATCGTATTCATCTGTTACACCTAAAGAAACCGTATATGTCAGGGTATATTTACCCGTCGGATAAGCGCTTAATGCGAATTGTGGTAAAAAATATGTTTCGCCAGGGATTACATCAATACTATCTCCCGAAATAATAGATATAGGGCCTACAGAATTATTGTAAACAGTTGAGCCACTTGGGCCTTCAACATTAGCCGTTATAGTAACATTTGTTTGATCATTTGTTCCGTAATTATATATCCTTGTACCTAAATCAAAATTGAATTCAGTACCATCCGCAGCTAATTGCGAAATAACCCCAAAAGACTTAGAGCGCAATTGCTTTTCTTTAACAACACCTATGTCATTTGCATACAATCCAGTTTTGTTTCCAAAAAACATATTAACAGGTCCGTTTTGCATTTCGGCTCTTAACAAAGCTCCATCGTTATAATCAATTAGAACCACAGGAATATTCACATTAGGAGCTTCTGCTCCACCACCAGTTCCTAGGTCTGAATTAGCTCCTGGGCGATTAATAATCAATACTGCAATGGCTCCGGCATTTTGAGCAATAAGGGCTTTTTCTGACATCCAACAGATTGTAGATGCTGTAACACCATCATATCTATATACTACTGCTATTTTACCAGTTAAATCGTTTAATAGTGTAGCACAACCATAATTTGCCAAAGGCAAACCAGACGCAGGACTATTTCCTATGGAGCCATCATCTACCAACATTAATTCTCCTGTAATTGTGATTCCGGGAATATTAAAATCGGGACTGGACCATGTATTTATTGGGTCTCCCCAGCTGAAATTGTAATTACCCGAAATTGACGCTGGAGATACACCAGCACAAACGACTTGTGAATAACTGATGTTACCAGCAGTAACTATAAATAATAAGAGTATAAGTTTTTTCATAGTATTTAATTTGGAGCTAAAGTACTTTAATTAAAGAAATTATAAAAATAAAAAAGGGCTGATGAAACACCAGCCCTTTACAATTATTGAGAGAATATTATTTTTTCACAACATTAAATTGAGATGTTTTACCTCCTTCAGTTGTAACATTGAAAATATACATTCCAGCCTCTAATGATGAAATAGAAACTTCTGATTTACCGTTTACCAAATTAATAGTATTATTCATAGCTACTCTACCAGAAAGATCAGTAACAGACAATTGAGCTGTTCCTTCAGCATTTAATGATACTGTAACAGCATTTGTAGCTGGGTTTGGATAAGCAATACCATCAATTGATGTAGACTCATCTATTCCTGCAACACTATATACTTTTACACCCACTGCGCTTGGTAAATCTGAACCAAAACCTCCAGCTGAGTATACACCATCAGTTTCAACAGGAAACATTGGTTGTAAATAAGTGTTTTGGTTCCACGTATAATCCGTTTTAGTGTCGTGGCCTAAGAAAATTTCTAGGTTGACCGTTTGAACACAAGCTAAATAACGTTGGTTGTCTTCAAGTACAACAGGTGCAGAAAGTGCCCCATATACCATTGTGTCTTGTAAATCACTTGGGTAATAATAGAAACCGAATCCAATTGGATTTAATAAATCGAAAGCAAGTGCTGGATCATTGAAATCTACGAAAACATCCTCCCAACGATAAATAGATAAAGCCATTTCCTCACCTGTTAAATCAATTGCAGCTGAAACATTTGTTACAGCAGAAAAATAAAGACCTGCAACACCAATTCTACTTGCATTAGGGTTATCAAGTACCGTACAAGTTGAATATGTACTTGTCATAGTATTTGGTGCATACCCTGCATTAGAAATTGGCATAAGAGTCGTCTCGTCTAATCTTGCAACTGAATACATCGTGTCGCTTACAAAGAACTCAGAAGTTAAAACATTATCAAAATCCAACTCATCAGCAATACCTAAATCTATAGTATATGTTAAAGTATACTTTCCTAATGGATAAGAAGACAATGCAAATTGAGGGAAAGAATAAGTATCACCAGGATAAATATCTATACTATCACCAGAATTAATAGAGACTGGTCCAACAGTGTTAGAATAAACTGAAGACCCAGAAGGACCATTCACATTCGCTGTAATAGTAACAGCTGCTTGATCATTTGCTCCATAGTTGTAAACACGTGTTCCTAACTCGAAGTTGAATTCTGTTCCGTTTTGAGCTAAATGAGATATTACACCTGTACTTTTTGAAACCAACGCATTACTAATTGTAGCACCAGCGTCATCACCAAAAGCACCAGTTTTGTTTCCAATAAACATAGTTACAGGACCGTTTAACATTTCTGCAATAAGAGCATTTCCAGGAGTACTTTGTACAATTACAACAGGAATAGTAGTGTTTACACCATCAGGTCCAGCTGTCATTCCTAATAAAGCATCTTCTCTATTAACAATGATAACAGCAATAGCTCCAGCTAATTCAGCGTTATATGCTTTTAAAGAAAAATTACATGTGTTACGTCGAATAACAGCAATTTTTCCAGCATATGCCCCCGGAGGAGAAACTGCACAACCTTCTTCAGCTAATAGGTTACCATAAGTTGTATTAGTACCTGGAGTACCATCGTTAACCATGACTAATTCACCAATAACATTCACCCCTGGAGTGTTAAAATCAAGGGCCATTGCCCATGTACCATCGTCAGTTTGTCCTGGCCAACCACCTTCACCAACTTGGACGCCATATTCATAGTTACCTTGAATAGCCGCTGGTGATATACCAGCCACCACAACTTGAGCAAATGTCTCCAAGGTAAGGAAAAGCACTGCTGTTAAGAGTAAAGTTTTTTTCATAATTTAAAATATTGGTTTTGGCGAATTTACAAAAAAGTATTAAAAAAGAGAAAAAAAGAATGAGAAAGTTAATGTTGTTTTGCAATCTGTAATAAAAAAAGCCCACAACAAATCAGTTGTAGGCTTTTTAAAAATTATAAAATAAGCTTATTCAGAAGTCAACATTGCTTTAAAATACTCTCTATTCATCCTTGCAATGTTATCAAGAGAAATTTCTTTAGGACATTCAACTGCGCACGCACCAGTATTTGTACAATTCCCAAAACCTTCTTCATCCATAGTTCGGACCATGTTTAAAACACGTTCAGTAGCCTCAACTTTACCTTGCGGTAAAAGAGCTAATTGAGAAACTTTTGCAGAAACGAAAAGCATCGCTGACGCATTCACACAAGAGGCAACACAAGCTCCACATCCAATGCACGTGGCCGCTTCAAATGCTTTATCTGCATCAATTTTAGAAATAGGAATTGCATTTGCATCAACCGTATTTCCAGAAGTATTTACAGAAACAAATCCTCCTGCTGACATTACACGGTCAAATGCACTGCGGTCTACGACCAAATCTTTTATCACAGGGAAAGCCTTCGCTCTCCATGGTTCAATATAAATTGTTTCACCATCACTGAATTTACGCATGTGCAATTGACAAGTTGTAACAGCTCTGTCTGGACCATGTGCTTCACCATTTATAAACAAAGAACACATTCCACAGATTCCTTCACGGCAATCGTGATCAAATGCAACAGGATCATCTCCTTTCACAATTAATTCTTCATTCAAAACATCCATCATGTCTAAGAACGACATGTCACCCTCAATATTATCGATAGGATAGGTTACAATTTGGCCTTTGTCATTTGGCCCACTTTGTCTCCAGATTTTTAATGTTAATTTCATAATTTTTAGAGTAATTAGTAATTAGCAGTTAGTAATTAGCTGAGCTAAATTTAAAACTGTAATTACTTGATTATTATTTATCTAATGTTCTAATTAAACCATTTATCATTTTTCCTATTTCTTCAATTTCGTTTTTAAAAGTTTGAAATAGGACATTCGTAATATATTCTAATCGTAAACAAATTTCTAATATTGTTTCAACTTCGTACAAAGAACCACGAGCTATTTTTAAAAAGTTAGCGAAAGATTTATCTGATCCACGCCCCCAACCTTCAGCAATATTTAATGGTACTGAAGTAGAAGCTCTTCTTAGTTGTGAGGTTAAACCAAATTGCTCTTCTTTAGGAAATTTCAAAGTGTGCTGATAAACAAGAATAGATAATTCTAATCCTCTTTGCCAAATTTGTAAATCCCTAAATCCTTTCATTTCCATTGCTAAAGACTAATAACTAAGAGCTAATTACTTATAATTTCTTTCTACCAATTTGATTTCTTCAAACACCAATTGCTCTTTGTGTAAGATTGCTTCTGATGGTTTTCCTGTGTATTCCCAAGCTGCAACATATGCGAAATCTTTATCGTTACGTTTTGCTTCTCCTTCTTCGGTTTGTGATTCTTCACGGAAGTGACCTCCACAAGATTCAGTTCTGTTTAAAGCATCTACTGCCATTAACTCTCCTAATTCTAAGAAATCACACACACGATTTGCTTTGTCTAATTCTGGGTTGAAAGATTCTACTGTTCCAGGGATACGAACATCAGAATAGAATTCTGCACGTAATTTCTGCACTTCATCTATTGCCCATTTTAAACCAGCTTCGTCGCGAGACATTCCAACTTTGTCCCAGATAATTTTCCCTAAACGTTTGTGGAAATAGTCTACTGATTTAGTTCCTTTGATGTTCATTAGACGATCAATACCCGCTTTTACATCCGCTTCAGCTTGAATAAATTCAGGCAAGTCAGTTGAAATTTTACCAGTCCTAATTTCGTCAGCTAAATAATCTGCAATTGTATAAGGTAATACGAAATAGCCATCCGCTAAACCTTGCATTAATGCAGAAGCTCCTAAACGATTTGCACCGTGGTCAGAGAAATTTGCTTCACCAGTTGCATAGCATCCAGTAATCGTTGTCATCAAGTTATAGTCAACCCAGATCCCCCCCATTGTGTAATGCACCGCTGGATAAATCATCATTGGAGTTTTATATGGATCTTGATCTACAATTTTATAATACATTTGGAATAAGTTACCGTATTTTGCTTTCACAACCTCAGTACCTAAAGCCATTATTTCTTCTATTGAAGCATTTTCATTATGACTAATTTTCGCTTTCTCACGGCCATATCGTTCGATTGCAGAAGCAAAATCTAAATAAACAGCTTCGCCAGTTGCGTTTACTCCAAATCCGGCATCACATCTTTCTTTCGCAGCGCGAGAAGCTACATCACGCGGAACCAAGTTACCAAAAGCTGGATAACGACGCTCTAAGAAAAAGTCTTTGTTTTCATCTGTGATATCTGTTGGCTTCATTCTTCCCTCACGTATCGCTTTTGAATCCTCTAAATTTTTTGGCACCCAAATACGACCGTCATTTCTTAATGATTCAGACATTAACGTCAATTTAGACTGGTGATCTCCTGAAACCGGAATACATGTTGGGTGAATTTGTGTATAGCAAGGATTTGCGAAAAAAGCTCCTTTTTTGTGAACTTTCCATGCTGCGGTTACGTTAGATCCCATTGCGTTGGTTGATAAATAGAAAACATTTCCATATCCACCAGAAGCAATAACGACTGCATGTCCTGAAAATCGTTCTAAAGATCCTGTAACAAGATTTCTTGCAATAATTCCTCTTGCTTTTCCATCAACGATTACTAAATCTAGCATTTCGTGACGTTTGTAAAGCTTAATCTTTCCTTTTCCGATTTGACGAGACATTGCAGAATAAGCTCCAAGTAATAATTGCTGACCAGTTTGACCCTTAGCATAGAATGTTCGAGATACTTGAGAACCACCAAAAGAACGGTTGTCTAACAAACCTCCATATTCACGAGCAAATGGAACACCTTGTGCAACACATTGGTCAATAATTGATGCAGAAACTTCCGCTAAGCGGTAAACATTTCCCTCACGAGCTCTGTAATCTCCACCTTTGATCGTGTCGTAAAACAAACGGAAAACTGAATCTCCATCTCCTTGGTAATTTTTTGCAGCATTGATTCCCCCCTGAGCAGCGATTGAATGCGCACGACGTGGAGAATCTTGGAAACAGAAAGTATGAACGTTGTATCCTAATTCTGCTAGAGCGGCAGAAGCTGAACCACCGGCTAAACCAGTTCCGACAACGATAATATCAATGTTTCTTTTGTTTGCTGGATTCACAAGGCGAATATGATCTTTGTAAGAAGACCATTTTGTGCTAAGTGCTCCAGAAGGTATTTTTGAGTCTAAAATTGACATATGAATCTATTTTTAAAATCGAATTATTACTTAAAGAATATGTACAATGGAATTGCAGCAAAGGTAGCAGGGACAATAATTGCGAATCCCATTCCTACGTTCTTAATCATTGCGGTATATCG
>VFKM01000160.1 GCA_009885545.1 Flavobacteriales bacterium | reverse complement strand
TGGATCAAGCATTTTCAGATTTAAGAGCTTCTCGTCCAACGGCTGTAAATTTATTTTGGGCTTTGGATAAAATGCGTGTAGCTTTAGACAATTGCGAATCAGATTTTTTAACATGCGCTTGGGATGCTGCAAATGCTATTGTAGAAGAAGATGTTGAAACATGCAGAATGATTGGTGTCCATGGATTGCCAATTATTGAAGAACTTTCAAAAAACAAAAATGGTGAAGTAGTAAACATTTTGACACATTGCAATGCTGGAATGTTGGGATGTGTGGAATGGGGAACAATTACGTCTCCCATCTATCAAGCAATTCAAAAGGGAATTAAAGTGCATGTTTGGGTGGATGAAACTAGACCGAGAAATCAAGGTTCAAATCTTACCTGTTACGAATTGACAAAACATAGTGTGTCACATACATTAATTGTCGACAATGCAGGTGGGCATCTTATGCAACACGGCATGGTTGATATGGTAATTGTTGGGACAGATCGGACAACCCGTAATGGAGATGTAGCAAATAAAATCGGAACGTATTTAAAGGCTCTTGCAGCAAAAGACAATAACATTCCTTTCTATGTTGCATTGCCTTCAACAACCTTAGATATGACTATTCGTGATGGATTAAAAGAAATTCCTATTGAAGAACGCAATCAAGATGAGGTTCGATATATGATAGGAAAAGGCAAATCTGGGAAAATAGAACCTGTATTAATTTGCCCTGAAACTACTCCAGCAAGCAATTATGGTTTTGATGTTACCCCAGCAAGATTAATTACTAAAATTATAACTGAACGGGGGATCTGTGATGCTTCTGAAGAAGGATTGCTAAGTTTATTCCCAGAATAGTGCTTACAAAGGTCATTTAAAAGAACAAAAAAAATCCCCATACTAAGACTATGATGGGGATTTTCATTTTCTAGTTGATAAATTATTCAGCGATAACAACTGAATAACTTGTGGTCGATGAACCATTATTAATTTTAATAAAATATGTCCCACTATACAATGTACTCACATTGAAATGACAAATAGTGCTTCCTTGATAAATGGTTTGTGTTTGAACAGTTTTACCTGTTAGATCAACTAATTCAACAACAATATTTTGTTCCTGTAATCCAGAAGATTGTACAACTAAAACATCAGCCGTTGGATTTGGAAAAATATTAAATGTAGTTGAATTGATTTCACTTAAATCAGCAACAACTGTATAAGTCGTTACAGCTTCAGAAATAGAAGTCACAATCGATGAAGTTACGTTACCGTAAAATGTTGGTCCAACTACGTATGGATACGCAGAATTATGAGTCGCATTAACAGTAGCAAAATAACAATAGATTCCAGCTGGATATTCAGGAGTTACACAAAAACGTCCATTATGTTCATCCAAATAGTATTCTTCAGGATGTGAAATGAACTCGTAATCCTCACGGAAATATCCAAGTGGGTAAGTTGTACTTACCACTGGTCCGTCAGTAACATCTGTACCATCTGCCCAAACAGTTCGTGTTGTAATATTTCTTAATTGATATCCTGATTGAATGCGAGTAATTCCACCAGTTCCGTTTGTATTCGCATAACCATAAGCGCCATAAATTGGGAATCCATCATACGAAAATCCAATTAAAGGTGAATGTTCAGCAGCATCAATTGCATATAAACCGTCTGCAGCATATAAATCACAGATAGTTGAAATTACTGCCAAATCTAAATTATACGCACTTGGATTTTGGTGATGGTGATAATTTCCCATTGCTGGATGGCCTTTAGAACAATCGAATCCTAACATCTCTGCAGGAATAGCATCTCGGTTCCATGGCATTGATGCGCCTGGTCCACCAGGACAAGGAGGATTTCCTGGTCCACCACACAAAGCGCTTGTTGCGTTGTTCCATGCAACACCATCTCTATAATCGAAAAGGGCAACACCATTAATAAACACACCAATATTTCCTCCTGTGGTTGCTGTTGCTGTACCTGTATTTTGAGAAGGATTCAACGGAATTTTAAAAATTGCACTTTGATCTTCCGCTTGAGAAGGATTTCCATCTCCAGTAAAAGGACCTGTTACATAAGCAGGAACTCCTGTTGCAGTAACATAAGCCCAATTTGCAGAATATTGTACAGCTTGACAATTAACCAAAATTCCATTTCCAATAGCTACGGAACTTCCTGCATTGTAATAAGAACCTGTTTGAGTAGTATTTTGCAACCAAGAAGTTATTGCAGGATTTGTTTGACCAAAGCTCATTGTTCCGATTCCAAGAGCAATAATTAAGATTAGTTTTTTCATAGATTTAATATTTATAAAGTATTAGAGTTCAAGTAAAATAAAAACTTGCGGTCAGTTTATTATTTTGGGAATGAAAATCTTTTATCATACAAAAAAGTTTTGTCCGTTAGTGTTAATAGGAAGGCTAACAGGTCTTTTTTTTGCATTTCATTAAAATTCATTGGTGTCAATAATTGAGAACTGAGATGCTTGTCTTTCGTATTAATTCCATCGCTATAATAATTAATCACATCCTTTAATTTCCGAAACCTTCCGTCATGCATATAAGGAAAAGTAAATTCGATGTTTCGAAGCGTTGGAATTTTAAATTGCATTGAATCTTTAGGTTGTTGAGTGATTGAATAACGTCCAACATCGTTTAATAAGCTATCTATTTTCAAACCGTTATTAGCGAAAAAAGTAGTTGTAAATAATGGTTCTTTATGACAAGAAGCACAATGAGCTTGAAATAATTTTAAGCCATTTTTTTCTTGGTCTGTGAAAACAATACCTTTTTCTTTTCTTCGAATTTGATCGTATTTCGAATTGGAAGAAACCAATGAAACAGTATATTGCGTAAGCGCTTTCATGATTGATGCAGTATTAATTTCAGTTGAACCAAAAGCTTTTTTGAAAAGAGCAGGATATGTTTCTGAGATTGATAGTCTGCGGATTACTTCTTCTAAAGAATTATCCATTTCCGCAGGATGTTTAATTGGATTAATTCCTTGTACTTCCAAATTATTCACTCCACCATCCCAATGAAAAGTGCTATTCCAAGCAAGGTTAATCAGTACAGGAGAATTTCGTGTTCCTTTTCTGCCTTCAATACCGTGACTCACTGCATGATCCACATGGGTAAATCCGGTATATTGCAAATGACATGAAGCACATGAAATTGTACTGTCACGTGAAAGAATAGGATCATAAAACAATTTTCTTCCCAATTGAAAACCTTCTTCAGTCAAAGGGTTTTTAGGAAAATTATAAACCGGCTTAGGCCATTTTTTTGGGGCAACGAATTCTATTAATTCAGGATCAGATTGAATACTAAATGAAATTAGACCAATTGAGAAAACACAAAAAAAGAAAAACAGAATTTTATTTTTCATTTGATAAAACTGTAAATATTGAAGGCAAAATAGAAGAGAGTTGAACTGCATTTGATCCTGGAATCATCACATTACTTGATTTCTTAAAATCAATTTCTTTCATAAATGCCAAGATTTCAAATCCAATTAAAATATCGTTTGAGTTATTCCTAATTGGCAAATGAACTGTTTGAATAGTTTGATAAGGCGCCAAATATCCTCCCAAATGAAATTCAAAACTTTTATTTTTTTCAGTTGATTGGGAAGAAGTACCTTCCAGTTTAAAGTTGATATATCCACTGTTCCATGCCCAATACATTCCATTTATTGGATCGAGAGCCCCATCTAAAATTCCTGCGACATTAGTTGTTGAGTCAATTCCGATTGAAAATGAAACTTGATCGAATTGATTGTTTTGAATATCTATAAGCAAACTAGAAGGCTCATCTAAATCGAGCAAATAAAATTCATTGACTTTCTGTTTTAATTTTCCTTCATTCAAAAAAGATAGATTCGAAACATAAAACCTACAAGTTGAAAATTCGAACCAAGTTGAATCATTTAACACGTATTTTTTTCCAAGTTCAAGGGGTAAATTATTGAAAAAGGGAACAAATTGAATGCTTTTTTTCTCTTGTCCAACTATATGAACATGTATAAATATTAAACAAAATAGAAGAAATCCCTTCATTTTTATTTTTTTGGAGGATGTGGTGGGCCTCCCGCTTGACGCAATACGTTATGAATAAGGTCTTGTAATTTTTTTTGTTGATCTGGTGTGCACATTGAGTTAACAACTTTGAAATAATCAAAAGTCATTTGTTCCGTTTCACGTTGATTTTCAACGATTTTATCAATCAATTTTTTAATTTCAGTACTGTCTTTTGATTCATCATTAAATGATTGAAATAAGGATTCGTGTAAATTTCTACTTCTATTGACTAATGCACCTTTCTTTTTAAAGTGATCGTCTTGAAGTTCAAGAATTTTAGTTTTAGCATTACCAGAAAGATCTAGCATTTCAACTAATTGATTTCTATCCGGACGTTGAGGCCCTCTATGTCCTTTCCAAAAGAAAAATAGTGTCCCAATGTTTATAAGGATTAAAACACTAATAATAATTTTATAAAATCTATTTGTTTTCATTATAGTTGGTCTAAATAAGAAAAATATTCATTGTAAACTGTGCTTTCTTGATCTTCATATTTTTGCGTTTTATTGAAAGTTGCAATGTTAACCGTTATTAAAAGTGCTATACTTGCAGCGGCTAACCAAATAGCTTTCATTGGAATACGTTTATCAAAAATCTCGATTGATTTAGGAATCGCTTCAAGTCTTTTTCTCAAATTTTCAGAAATAGGAACACTTTTCAATTCTTTAGAACTGTCTAATGTTTGCTTGATCCAAAATTCTTTTTTCGTTTCCATAATTTATAAGATGATAAAACTATTAATAACTTGCGGTCGTTCAATTATTTTTTTAACGTTCATTTTCCTCGTAATAATCTGATAAGCTTTTCTTCAAATTTTGTCTCGCTCGAAATATTAGCGATTCAACAGCTGACAATGAGGTATTCATTATCTGAGCAATTTCTTCGTAGGGAATACTTTCTAGATTGAAAAGTGTGAATGCTGTTTTTTGATTTTCTGGTAATGCATTAATTGCAGCGAATAAAATTGCCCCTCGTTCTTGATTTTCCAATTCAAATCCTGGGTGCATAAAATTCGAACTTATTTGAATTGTTGTTTCAGCTTTGTCTAAAGGTATTATAAAACCAAATCTTTTTTTACGTGATTTTTTACGAAGAAATTCTTGGCATTTATTGACTGAAATTCTATATATCCAAGTAGATAATTTTGAATCCCCTTTAAATTGATTTATTGATAAAAAAACGGTTGTGAAAATTTCTTGAGTAACATCTTCTGCATCTTGTTCGTTTTGTAAAATCCCAAGTGACAAATTATAAACCTTTTGAGAAAAAGTAGCAATCAAGGAATTGAAAGCTAATTCGCTCCCATTCTTTAATGCTTTAATTTCTGAAAAATCTTCCAAAAGATCGTTTTTTTATTTCGTAAGATTAACGAAAAAAATCTGAAGATAGTTTGAATTTAAAAAATTGGAATTACAATTCTCTTTTCATGAGAAATTCAGCTAATCCTTTTAATGTTTGTTTTGCATTATCTTCAATTTGAATTTCTGCCAAGGATTTCATTGCGATTGAATGGTATTTTTCCATTTCTTTTTCACAAAAAGCGCGAGCTCCAATCACTTCATAAAGTTCCTTTGTTTGATCGATTTTCAATTTAAGATTTTTTTCCGTAGATAGTTTTTCAAGAATTTGTTTTTGGTCTTTAGATGCTAATTGAAATGCCTGTAAATTTAAAAGTGTTTTCTTATTGGAAATTACATCTCCTCCTACTTGTTTCCCAAATTTTTCAGGGTCAGCATATAAATCAAGAATATCATCTTGTATTTGAAAGGCTATTCCAATGTTCTGTCCGAAGTTGTAAAGAAGTTTTCTGTTTGAATCATTCGCATTTCCAATTACAGCACCCATTTCTAGGGCACAACCTAATAGAACTGATGTTTTTAAACGAATCATTTCAATATATTCGTCAATTGTTACATCTTGGCGTGATTCAAAATCCATATCCATTTGTTGACCTTCACAAACTTCAATCGCCGTTTTATTAAACAATTCAATTAATGGTTGTAAATGTTCTGGATTTTGTTTCACAAGTAATTGGTATCCTTTTACAAAAAGTACATCGCCAGATAAAATTGCAATATTTTGATTCCACTTTGTATGAACAGTTTCTTTATTCCTGCGAAGTGGAGCTTCATCCATAATATCATCATGAATTAGCGTGAAATTGTGAAACACTTCCACCGACAAAGCAGCAGAAAGTGCATTTTCTTTTGTTTCCCCGAATAATTCTGCACCTAGTAAAGTTAGAATCGGTCTCATTCGTTTTCCTCCAAGGTTTAAAAAATACCTTAACGGATCATACAAATTTGAAGGAGATTTTGGGAAATCAATAGCTTCAATTTCTTTTTCTATATATGAAATGTATCGAGCTAATTCTTGCATTTAGTCTTTGATCAAATTAATTAAATAGGAACCGTACCCACTTTTAACAAGCGGTTCAGCAATTTGTTTTAATTTGTCTTTAGAAATAAAACCATTTCGATACGCAACTTCCTCAATACACCCTATTTTTAATCCTTGACGTTCTTCAATAACTTGAACAAACTGTCCTGCTTGCATTAGGGATGCAAAAGTTCCAGTATCTAGCCATGCAGTACCTCTATCTAAAACGGCAACTTTTAGTTTTCCTTTTTTCAAATATTCCGCATTGATATCGGTAATTTCATATTCTCCTCTTGCAGATGGTTTTAGATCCTTCGCAATTTGAATAACAGAATTATCGTAAAAATACAAACCAGGCACTGCGTAATTTGATTTTGGGTTTTTGGGTTTTTCTTCAATGGAAATTGCTTTCATTTTTTCGTCAAACTCAACAACACCATATCTTTCTGGATCACTCACATGATATGCATAAACAACACCACCTTCAGGATCGTTGTTTTCTTTTAGTAGATTGTCCATTCCCACACCATAGAATATGTTATCCCCAAGAACTAATGCAACTTTATCTTTACCGATGAATTGTTCACCAATTACAAATGCTTGTGCTAAACCATTAGGAATCTCTTGAACCGCATACGAAAATTTGCACCCTAAACTCTCTCCATTCCCTAACAATTTCTCGAAATGGGGCAAATCATGTGGGGTAGAAATAATTAGAATTTCCTTTATTCCTGCACTCATCAAAATTGACAATGGGTAATAAATCATTGGCTTATCATAAATGGGCATCAATTGTTTTGAAACAGCTAATGTCAATGGATGTAAACGAGTACCTGAACCTCCTGCGAGAATAATTCCTTTCATATCAATAATAAGGTATTTATTTAGGTTTTATGCGATTCCAGTTATTCCTCCCCTTTCTTTACTTCTTTATTGTTGGCAGATTCATCATCAGCAACAGAAAATTGTAAATCTGTCCAATCGAGATCATTTCCTTCTGAATAAACATCAAAATAAGGTTCTTCAAATGATTTCGTTGTCAGCTTCCTATCAAGGGTCAATAGAAGTGCAGGTAAAACAATGAGGTTAGTAAATAAGGCAACGAAATAAGTCACTGCTGATAAATAGCCTAATGCTTGAGTTCCTCCAAAATCAGAAAAAACAAATACAATAAATCCAAAAAACAAAATAACTGAGGTATAGATAATACTCAAGCCAGTTTCACGAATTGAGATTGCAACACATTCTTTCAAATCCCATTTTTTCATTTTTAATTCTTGGCGATAACGGGCTAAGAAATGGATTGTATTATCCACAGTAATACCTAATGCTATTGAAAAAATAATCAATGTAGATGGTTTTAATGGAATGTTAAACCAGCCCATTATTCCGGCAGTTATTATCATTGGAATAATATTAGGAATCATCGAAATCATTACCATTTTAAAGGATGAGAACAACATACTCATTAATAAGGCAATTGAAATAACAGCGAATAAAATACTTGTCAATAGATTCAACAAAAGGTACTGAGTTCCTTCGGAAACGACTACGGAAGTGCCAGTCAAAATAACTCCATAATATTCTTGGTCTATTGATTTTCGGAGTTTTTCTTTAAAATATGGCTTCGAATAATAAGACTTTATTTTTTCTGAATCATTGTCAAATTGATATTGCAAATCACTGTTTTCTTGCGCAATTTCAGCAGTTAATGCATTGTAAATATTGGAATAGTTTTCAAACAACGAATCTATAAATTCATTTTTTCCAGCATTAATTTTGGCGTACAATCTTTCAATGTCTTTTTTATCTGGATTCATTATACTATCAATCTTATTACGAATAATGGCTACCTCATCAGCCACTTCATAAGAACCAATATCTTTCATTTGAGTTCGAACACGCAATATAAAATTTGTTGTATCAACTAGTTCTTTTAAAGAAAAAGTAGAATTAGAATTTGTAACATTAAAGTTATCAATGTATTTACTTAACCTTAACCTGTCTCTTTTGGAAATTATTGTATATCGATCTGGATTATTATCATAATAAGCCATATTGATTACTTTGGTGAAATCAACAATTGAGATGCTCTTTGCAAAAAGACGATCATTTGCCAACATTGTTTGAACCTCTTCAACTTTGTTTAATGTATTTTTTCCAAATAATCTGCCTTTTTCTTTGTAATCAATCATAACTTCAAAAGGAATAGCTCCTCCGAAATTTGACTCAATAAACTTAATATCTTTAACAATTGGATCATTTGGTGGAATATCTCCAGTAAGATTTCCAGTTACCTTCATATCGACCATTCCAAACGCTGCAACAGCAGTAATAACAATGGTTACAATATAAATTAACGGTCTTTTATGCGCTGTTAAATAGACTAGTTTTTCCAATAATCCAACGGCCAATTTTCTGTCTAAATGTTTTAGATGACGTTCTGGTGGATTCTTCAAGAAAGATGCGAAAATTGGAATTAGACACAAAGACACGACATAACATAACATGATGTTAATTGTTGAAATCATACCAAATTCATAAAATTTCTCTGAACTAGTAAACAAGAAGGTAATGAATCCAAGAGCAGTTGTGACATTTGTCAAAAACATTGCGATACCAGTTTTACTAACTACTCTCGTAAGTGCCTTCATTCTATTTCCGTGATCCCTATATTCTTGATGGTATTTGTTATAGAGATAAATACAGTTTGGTATTCCAATTACAATCATTAACGGTGGAATCAAAGCCATCATTGGTGAAACCCCGTACCCCATGGTAGCAATCGTCCCCATTGCCCAAATTACCGAAATCCCAACAACAGTCATACAAATTAAAACTGCTCTAAATGATCTGAAGAAAAAGTACATTAAAATGGAAGTAACCAGCATTGACAAAGCAATAAAAATCATCATCTCTGATTGAATTCGCTTGGCTATTATTACTCTTAAATATGGAAGTCCAGCATAATGGAATTTACCTAAATCCTTTTCATAGGTTAAAGCAAGTTTTTGAATTTCTAAAACTACTTTCGATTTTACACGATCAGATAAAAATCGCTCATCAATTTTAATCATCATTAATGATGCATTAGAAGAATCATTGTACAACATGTTATTGTAAAGCGGATTATTCTTTATTTCCTTTTCTATCGTTTCAATAGATTTTTCTTGGTAATTTATGTCGGAAAAAATTCGACGAACTTCAAATTTATTTTCTTCTTTGTTATTATGAATAGTAAATAATGTTGCTTCAGAAACGACAGACAAAACACCATTGAACTGCAAGATTGAGTCCCCGAGTTCTTTCCATTTAAGGAATTTATCTTTTGTGTAAAGGGAATCATTTTGAATTGCTAGAACAAAAGTTCCACCATCCTCACCAAATTTTTCCTTGAAATCATTGTAATTTTGAGTAGTAGGTGAATCTTTCGGAAGAACAATACCATACTTATTCTCCATTTTTAAACCTGTAGCAGCATGATATCCATAATATACTGTCACTAAGGTTATAATACCGAGTATTAAAAATCGGTTTTTAAGAATGATATTTGCAATTTTATTCCACATTGATTTTTACTATTTACAAAAAATAAGCTGTCAAAAGTAATGAAATTAAAGGAGAAGACAAATTTCTTATGGTTTCAAATCTTGCTTCAACCATTCAAAAAATTCTCGTTGCCAAACCAAACTATTTTGGGGGCTTTGCACCCAATGACTTTCCGTTGGGAAATACAAATACTTACTTTTTATCCCTTTCAGTTGGGCCGCTTGAAAGGCTTGCATTCCTTCACTTTCTGGAACCCTGTAATCCAACCCGCCGTGTATCACAAGCATTGGTGTATTCCAATTTGCAACAAAATTATGAGGGCTATTAATTTTATAGTTTTCCTTATTTTCATCTAACCAATAAGGGCCGCCTTGATCCCAATCAGCAAAAAATAATTCTTCGGTAGTTCCATACCAACTTTCTAAGTTGAAAAGTCCACAATGAGCAATAAAAGTTTTAAAACGATTTTCGTGAATTCCAGCAAGCATATAAACAGAATATCCGCCATAAGATGCTCCAACTGCTCCAAGTCGTGTTTCATCAACATATGGTTCTTGAGAAGCATTATCAATAGCTGATAGATAATCTTTCATTGCTTGCCCACCCCAATCTTTTGAAATTGCATCATTCCATTCTTGTCCAAATCCTGGTAAACCACGACGATTTGGAGCAACAACGATATATCCTTCGGAAGCCATTAATGCCAAATTCCAGCGATATGAAAAGAATTGACTCACTGCACTTTGAGGCCCACCGTTGCAATATAACAAGGCAGGATATTTTTTAGCCGGGTCAAAATTCGGGGGATAGACCATCCATACCAACATTTTTTTCCCATCTGTTGTTTCCACCCAACGTTCCTCAACCTTTGGCATTGTCAACGTTTTTAATAAATCTTCATTTGAATGTGTAAGTTCAGTAACCTTTCCTTTTTTAATGGATACAGCGTATAAATCAGTTGGATTAACCATCGATTGTCGTCCACAATACAAGTTATCACCAAAAATAGACATACTCAAATAATCATATTGCCCTGTCGTTATTTGACGGTATTTACTAGTTGCAATATCCATTTCAAAAACATGGGCAGTTCCTTTAATAACCGCAATAAAGTATATCATTTTCCCAGAAGGATGCCAAGCAATATCCGTAACCGACAAGTCGATATCTTTGGTTAAATTTTTATCTTTTCCTGATCCATCACGAACAATTATATTGTTTTTATCAGCTTCAAAACCATTTCTTGCCATGCTCAACCATGCCATTTGATCCATTGAAGAAAAAGCCGGGTTGTTATCATACCCTAAATACCCTTCCGTTAAAGTTCTCGTTTTTTTAGTATCAATGGAATATTCATATAACTCACTATTTGTACTTTGAGCGAAATCCTTTCCTTTCAACTTTTTTGAGGTATAAACAACTTTTTTTGAATCATTCGAGAAACAAAATTGCTCACTTCCACCATGTGGAGGAAGGATTCCGTCAAATGCTTCACCATTCAAAACATCAATAGCATCATTTTCGATGACTTCTTGATTTATTTGATGAATTAATAAATGTCTTTTCTTATAATCATCAAAATGATCCCAGTGACGGTACATTAGATCATCTTCAATGCGTGCATTTGCTTTTGGTAGATCCGGGTATTTATCATTAACGGTCTGATTGACTTTAACCGCCTCGATGGTCAAAACAAAGCTTTCATTTGGTGCGAGTTTAAAACCTTCCAATTCAGCGTCAACAAAAGAAGAAACTTTCTTTTTCTCTCCTCCATCATAGTTCATTTTCCAAATTTGGACACCATCCTTTTCAGTGGACATAAACCAAATTTTATTGTTTCGTCCCCATTGCGCTTCGAATTCAGAAAAAGGAGTTTCTGTAATTTGTCGTGATTTATTAGTTTTTAAATCAAGGACAAAAAGGTCAGTATTACCTTTATTCTCATCCATGTTGAATGCCAACTGCGTGATACCATATCGATCTCGTAGATCAATGAAAGTCATT
>VFKM01000186.1 GCA_009885545.1 Flavobacteriales bacterium | reverse complement strand
TATGTTCATCGGGAGCACCTGTTAATTTATTTGCTTCGTTAGGTGGTACACCTCAAGCAACGGGAACATGGTCAGGTGGTTTGACAGGAGGAAATCTTGGAACTTATGATCCAGCTACTTTTGCAGCTGGAGTTTATACATATACAGTAGCAGGAGTAGCACCTTGTGTTGATGCTACTGCAACTGTAACAATTACAGAAAATGCTTCTCCAATATTCAGTTTAACCAGTTTAGATCCTACGACTTGCAATGGTACAGATGGAACAATCACGATCTCAGGCTTGTCAAATTCAACAGTATTCTCTATTAGTTATAATGACGATGCGGCTGCAATTGGACCAATAGCTCTAAATTCGGATGCAAGTGGTAATATTGTTATTAGCGGATTGAATGCAGGAACTTATGATAACTTTAGTATTACGTTGGTTTCAAGCGGATGCATAGGTTCAAGCGTTTCAGTTGTTGTTCTGAATAATCCTGGCGCTCCGATTGCGCCAATAGCTGGAACAGATGCAAGTTATTGTACGACAGATGTTTTTGGTAATATGACAGCAAACGGAAGTGGTGGAATCATTACGTGGTATTCAGATGCTACTTTGACTAATTCTTTGGGAACAGGATCTACATTATCGCCAAATAATTTGGTAGGTGTAACTACTTATTATGTTACGGAAACAAATGGAACATGTGAAGGTCCAGCTAGTTTCGTGACTATCACTATTGCAGATTGTGACACAGTTCCAATAACTCAAATTGTTATTCCAACCGCGTTTACGCCTAATGCAGATTTATCAAATGATAATTGGGATATTGTAGACTTAGATTTAACCCATCCAAACAATATTGTATTTGTTTACAATCGTTGGGGTAACTTGTTATTCGAGTCTGAAAAAGGTAATTATTTGTCACGTCCGTGGGATGGAAAAGTGAATGGGGAGCAATTACCTGTGGCTTCATATTATTATGTTATCTACACAGAAGGAGATAAGTCAGGTGAAATTTTAAATGGTATAGTATCAATTATAAAAAATTAAAAGAATATGAAAAAAATACTTTTAATCTTAAGTTTAGTTTGTATGAGCAATGTTTTTGCTCAACAAAACCCTCAATACAGCCAATATTTGAGGAATCAGTATATGATAAATCCTGCTGCGGCTGGTGTTTATGATTTTACAGATATTACCATGTCTGGCAGATGGCAATGGGTAGGTTTCGGAGATGAACCAAGAACCGCATATCTTTCAGGAAGTACATTACTTAAGAAAAAAACCAAAGTTCCTTATAATCCTGCATTTCGTGTTAGTAATGGACCTGTTCGAAATCCAGAGATAAAAACTGGGAAATTGAAACACGCTGTAGGCGGTCAATTAATTGCTGATCAATATGGTGCTTTTCGTAAAATGCAATTATCAGGAACGTATGCGATTCATTTACCTATAAGCAACAATTTAAATTTATCGTTTGGAACGAAATTAGGTTTATCCAATAATACTTTTTTACAAGAAAAAGCGGTGGTTTTGAATCAAATGGATCCATCTGCACCTTATAATGGGGGAGATGCTGAATACGATATGTTCGTTCAAAATCAATCTAGTAAGTATATCATGGATTTAAGTGCTGGGCTTTATTTATATTCGAAAAAAATGTTTTTTGGAATTGCAGCTGATAATTTGACAAAAGATTTTGCTGAATTTGGATCAGGTTCTACTAATTTTAACACAAAAATGCATTTCAATTTGACAGGAGGAGTTAAGATAGACTTAAATGATGATTTAATGCTTATGCCTGCTATTTTGCTAAAGTATATGCAACCTGCTCCAATGTCAATTGAGGGTTCATTGCAGCTCGAATATAAGGAATGGCTTTGGACTGCATTTTCGTATCGTCACAAAGATGCAATAGTTGGAATGATTGGAATGAATATTAGCGAACGATTTAAATTAGGATATTCTTACGATTTTTCATTGTCTCGATTTAATGACTTTAGTTCAGGAGGTCATGAATTAGTATTAGGTTTAATGTTAGGTAGAAAATAAAATAAATAAAAATGAGAAATACATTAATTGCAATTATTATTACATTTTTAACGATTCAAACAAATGCCCAAATTTGGGATTTTGATGGAGTTATGAGACTTCCAGGAACGGTTAATTCGGATGCAGAAGAGACCTTGCCAGTATTTTCAAAAGATAGTTCTGAATTATATTTTATTCGCTCCTTTGATAAACAAAATAAAGGAGGAGAATATGATCAAGATATTTGGACAAGTTATAGACAAGCAGATGGAAGTTATACTGATTGTAAACAATTAAGTTCTTTGAATTCTAAATATAACAATGGAGTAATAGGGATAAATACAACAGGTGATGTATTATACTTGCTTCATTCTTATGAAGGGAAAAAAGATTTAGAAAAAGGAATAGCTGTTTCAACTTCGAAAGGTTCAGGATGGTCGACTCCAGAAAAAATAGAAGTTCCAGGCTTAGATATAGAAGGTGATTATTATGGTTATCATATTTCGAATGACGAAAATGTAATGTTCATTTCTTATAAGGGTATAGAAACATTTGGTGAAGAAGATATATACATAAGTTTGAAATCAGAAAACGGTTGGTCTACACCTATGAATATTGGGAGCTCAATCAATACTTCAGGATTTGAAATGTCACCTTTTTTATCTCCGAATCAGGACACATTATTTTTTGCAAGTAATGGTCATGGTGGACTTGGAGATGCTGATATTTTTTATTCTGTAAAAAAAGGATCTTGGACTGATTGGGGTAAACCAGTGAATTTAGGACCAAAAATTAATTCGTCAAAGTTCGACGCTTGTTTTAGTTATTCTAAAAATCAAGTTTATTGGTCAAGTAATAAAGAAACAGAAAGAAGTGACATTTATACTGCATATTTCATTTATCCTCCGCCTGTTTTAATTAGCTGTGTTGGCAATGATGCATCAGTCAATCAAGGGGCTGATGGTAAGTTAGACGCAACGGTTTCAGGTGGATTACCTCCATTTTCTTTTTCTTGGTCTAATGGTTCAACAGATGAAGATATTTCTGACTTAGTAAAAGGCGAATATACTGTAACTGTAACTGATGCATATGGTCAAACTGCAACTTCGACATGTACTGTTGGTGAACCAGATGTGATATTGCCAGAAGTTGTTGTAGCAACATTCAAAAACCTTGAATTCATTCATTATTTCGATTATAACAAGAATAAGTTAGATATTGAAAAAGGAAAATTAAAGCGTTTCATAAAAGATATTGAAGATCAATTGAAAGAAGGAAGAACTTCTATTACGATTAACATTTATTCTTCAGCTTCTCATGTACCGACTAAAACGTATGAAACAAATGAGAAATTGACTCAGATTCGTGCGGAAAATATGAAATATGATATTATTGCTTATTTTTCAAAGAAGGAAGAGTATCAAAATAGAGTAAATGTTGTAATTGTAACTGCAATTGTTGATGGACCTGAATACATTGAAGATGCAGCAAATAACAAAAAATATATTCCGTATCAGTTTGTTGGTTTAAAAACCGAATAAGTATTGGAATTAAAAATAACAGTGTAAATAAAAAGGCTTCCGTCAATTGAGGGAAGCCTTTTTATTTTGAAAGAGATTAGTATTACATAATTTCGTTAGCAGAAAAATGGAATTTCCCTTCAATTTCTGCATTCTCGTCAGAATCTGAACCATGACATGCATTACGTCCTTTTGATTCAGCATAATATTTACGAATTGTACCTTCAGCAGCTTCAGCTGGATCAGTAGCACCAATCAATGTTCTAAAATCAGCTACTGCGTTATCTTTCTCAAGAATAGCAGCGATAATAGGACCTGAAGTCATATATTCAACCAGCTCACCATAAAAAGGTCTTTCTGAATGAACTTCATAAAATTCTTGAGCTTGTTCAGTTGTTAAACGAGTTAATTTCATTGCTTTAATTTCAAATCCTGCAGCGATTATCATATCTAGGATTTTTCCTGTGTAATCATTTTCGATTGCATCAGGCTTCAACATTGTGAATGTTCTGTTTGTTGCCATTTTTTTGTATTTATATTCTGAAATTTGGGGCAAAGATAGTACATTAATTATCAATTGGCAATTGTCAAATATCTATTGTGAAATGCAAATTTCGAATTCAAGGAAGTTGTTATCTTTGCCGAAACAATAACTAGGAATTTTGAAATGGAAACTTTAGAGCAATTTTTCACGGGGATGAATCCAGTATTAGCTGCTTTAATTGCAACTACCTTTACCTGGTTGGTAACGGCTGCGGGTGCATCATTAGTGTTTTTCTTTAAATCAATGCACAGAGGCTGGCTGGATGGAATGCTTGGGTTTACTGGTGGTGTAATGGTCGCAGCAAGTTTTTGGTCTTTATTGAACCCGGCAATTGAAATGTCAGAAAAAATGTATCCTTCAATGCCTTGGATGCCAGCTGCAGTTGGATTTTTCCTCGGAGCAATCTTTTTGTTTTTGCTTGATAAAAAACTTCCTCACTTGCATATAAATTTCAAAGAGGATGAAAAAGAGGGTGTTAAAACCCAAATGCATAAGTCTATTTTATTAGTTCTTGCCATCACTTTACATAATATACCCGAAGGTCTTGCTGTAGGCGTTTTATTTGGAGCAGCAGCATCTGGAATGGACGGTGCAACGATAGGTGGCGCGATTGCATTAGCTATTGGAATTGGGATTCAAAATTTCCCAGAGGGATTTGCAGTTGCAATGCCGTTAAGAAGAGTAGGGATTAGCCGAAGAAAAAGTTTCTTTTACGGCCAATTATCTGCTGTAGTTGAACCAATTGCAGGGGTTGTTGGGGCTGTAGCAGTTGTGTATATGCAACCAATTTTACCTTTTGCTTTAGCTTTCGCTGCAGGTGCAATGATTTTTGTGGTAGTAGAAGAAGTTATTCCTGAAACACAAAGGGATAAATATACTGATGTTGCAGTTTTGGGGTTCATCGGAGGATTTCTTGTCATGATGATTTTGGACGTAGCACTAGGATAAATGCTATTTTTTAAATATTTAACATTTTTTTTTATAGATTTCTTGATTATCTGAAAAAACAATGTAATTTTGCATTATCAAAACACGATTTCATAGTTGGTGTTTTGGGTTTTATAGTTTTAGCAAGGTTTAGGTGAAAGAGGAACAAATTCCATTTTGAATTTGTTCCTCTTTTTTATTTTAGAAACTTTTTTATATCTTCACCAATACAACTTAAACTATAATTATGAAACTACTTATCTTACTCTTATCATTTTCTTTTATTTCAATTAACATAGTTGCTCAAACTCAGGGTATTGCCTATCCTCAAGTCGGAAAAGGTGTAGCAACAACTTTTGTAAATGATTATCATTCTTTGGGAGTGAATTCATCAGCTTTAGGATGGGGAACTGGATATAAGGATAAAAGAGTAACAATGGGTTTAGCTGAATTTGGTTTTGGGATTTATTCCGATTCATTAAATTCTGATAAATTAAAGAACTTTTATAAAGCGGTAAAAGGAGAAATTTTGAATAGCGATTCAGATTCTATCGACTGGAAGGCGCAACAAGCAGCAGCAGCAGATTATGCAGGTTCAAAAATCTCAATGTTCGTAAATTATAATTGGGGAGGATTTGCTTTTCAAAATGATAAATTTGGAGGAATAGCAATTAACATACGTGAAAATTATCAATGGTATTCTAAGTTTAATAATCAAATAACTGATTTGGTTTTTAAAGGTAAATTGTCAAATTATTTTGATTCCCTTACTATTGTTGTAGGTGGAGACACTTCCGTTATTGCTAATTCTAGTACTTTATCTTCGGATACATTGAACAGCGTAATTCTAGGAACAGCATCTGTTCCGTTAAGACTTTCTGAATTAACTGATGGATCTGAAATTCGTTCTGTTTGGAATAGGTTTTATAATTTCGGATATGGAAGAAAAATATTAGGAAAAGATTCGGTTTTTGTATTATATGGTGGAATTGGCGGACGTTTTATCCAGTCTATGGCAATGTTTAACATGGAATCAAAGGATGGTGAATTGTATATGTATTCATCGATAAGTCCTAATTTCAATATTGATTATGGAAATGTTGCTACTATTAACCCTTCTACTTTCGTTGAAAAAGGCAAACTTTTACCTAAAACTGTCGGAAATGGATATGGTATAGATTTATCATTAAGTGCAATATTATTTAATAAATTAAAGATTGCAGCGGCAGTAAATAATATTGGAAGTGTTACTTATACAAGAAACGTTTACAGAGTTTCGGATACACTTTCTTTAACAAGCATGTCAATAAGTGGTTTGTCTGATTATAATATTTCTCAATCTGTAAATAAATTTTTGGACGAAGGAGGACTTTTTGAGCTGCAAGGACAAGAAGAATATGTCTTAAAAAACGCTTCTGACTTCCGTTTTGGCGCAAGTATGGATTTCGGTAAAGCTATTAAAGTTGGAGTCGATTTCGTTGCTCCTTTGAATAGAGAAAATCCAGGAAGTATAGCTAACCCAATTGTATCTGTTGGTGGTGAAGTACGATTAAAGTTTATTGTATTAAGTGCAGGTTATTTTGGAGGAGGAATCTATAAAAACAACATCCCTGTTGGTATTAACTTCGTGTTAGGGGATGGATCTTATGAAATAGGTATTTCTTCGTATGATGCAATATCTTTTTTCAGTAAAAAATCGAATAGCATCTCAGCTGCCTTTGGATTTGCAAGATTTAGATTCTAATCTATAGAAAGTAGAATTTCCTTTATTTCGCTCAGTATGAGTGCTGTTGCACCCCAAACTTTTTTGTTTGACAACTTGAAATATGGAATGTTTTTAAGGTTCACACCATTTGTGAGTGGCACTTCCATTCGTGCAATAAGTTCCTCTTTTTTTAAATCGAATAAGGGGAAATCTATAATTTCTGCAACTTCTCGTTCATTTCTAATCAATGGCGGTAATTCATAATGGAAAATAACAAAAGGGCTTACCTTAAAACTACTGACTGGAACGTACACATCCGTTAATTGACCTAATAATACTCCTGAATCAATTGGAATTCCTATTTCTTCAAAACATTCACGCCGAGCCGTAGCTTCTAAATTGAAATCTGAATCATCCTTTTTACCACCTGGAAAACTAATTTGACCACTGTGATTACCTTCATACTCTTGTCGTTGAGTTAAAATACAATGTATTTCGTTGTTTTTTCGAAAAAGAACAATAACAACAGCTGATTCACGAATATTTTTAGCTTCTTTTAATGCGAAGCTGGAAAGAGGTCTGTTTATCGGAGCCATCTTTTGATGGGCAGCTTCTCCTGGCAGATTATTAGATAGTTCCTTTTTGAATTGGCTCAAAAAATCACTTTCTTCCATCATTTTTCAATAGAATTTAAGATGGATAAAAAATCATCATAGAGGTAGCCCATATTTTCTTTAAGTCCAATCATTTGAAAAACGTAATAGGCATTTCCTATTTCAACTGTGGCCATAAAATACGAAGATGATTTATCGAATTCATACGTTTCACCCTGAATGGTTTGTATTATACCTTTGAATCCAATAGATTTATCAATTGGTTTTTTAATTGAAGTGAACTGATTGAAAAGTGAATTTTGTCGCTTAATGATATATTGATCATGCACAGCGTTTAATAAATCTACGGAATCAGTAAATGCGAATTGAAATGCTTTAGCCTCTTTTTTATCGAATGCTTCAACGCTAAAATTTAATGCTAAATCGTAGATTACTTTTGTCGATGCATCATCTTTAAGCACGAAATCCTTGTCATAACCATCCTCAAATAAGTTTGAAATTTTGTAATGAATACCATTATGATATTGTTTTATTGGATCAGGTAAATCCATATTGTTCTTTTCTAATTTCTTTTGTGCATTCTCATAATTTATACCCGGACAAGCAGTCAGCAGCGCAAATAGAAAAAGAACAATACAAAAATGAAAAGTTTTCATAATGACGAATATAAGCATAAAGTCTTATTTTAATTCTGATTTTGTAATCGACAATTTCATATCTTTGTTGCACTATTTATTTAAATCAACATAGCATGCAACTGTGGAATACATTAAGTAAAGAGGAATTAGAAGCAAAATGGAAAGAAAGTGGTTATAAGTTCGTAACAATTTCTTTTTATCAATATGCTAAAATCGAAAACCCTCGTTTATTCAGAGATCACTTATTTCAAATGTGGTCAAACTTCGATGTTGTAGGTAGAACCTATGTCGCCAAAGAAGGAATTAATGCACAAATCGCTATTCCTATACATCAATTGGATCAATTTCGAAATGAACTCAATCAAATAGACTTTTTGAAAGATATTCGTTTGAATATTGCTGTCGATGAATCGGAAGCTGAGTTTGCATTTTTAAAATTGAAAATCAAAGTGAGAGATAAAATTCTTGCTGACGGATTGTTGGATGAGACTTTTGATGTTACGAATACTGGCAAGCATTTGTTGGCAGAGGAATTCAATAAATTAACAGATGATCCGAATACCATTTTAATAGATTTTAGAAATCATTATGAATCAGAAGTAGGACATTTTAAAGGCGCAATTTTACCAGATGTTGATACGTTTCGTGAGTCTTTACCATTTATCGAAGAAGAATATTTGAAAGGAAATCAGGATAAGAATTTGGTAATGTATTGTACTGGTGGAATTCGATGTGAGAAAGCGAGTGCGTGGTTCAAACACCGAGGATTCAAAAACGTGCATCAGTTGGAAGGTGGAATCATCAAGTATGCGAATGATTGCAAATTAGCTGGAATTGAGAATAAATTCATCGGTAAAAATTTCGTTTTCGATGAACGCAGAGGAGAACGAATTTCAGAAGATATCGTTTCTGTTTGTCATCAATGTGGTTCGCCAGCTGATACGCATAACAATTGTGCAAATGAAGCGTGTCATTTATTGTTTATACAGTGCGACACGTGTAAACAAAAGATGCAAGATTGCTGCTCTCAAGATTGTTTTGAAACCATTCAATTGCCTTTAGATGTTCAAAAGGAATTAAGAAAAGGAAAAGAAGCAAGCAATAAAATATTTAAGAAAGGTCGTTCTGAGAAATTACCATTTCAATCCAATACGGAAAAACCATTATCTTTATTCGAACCAATAAAAACAAAATGATAGGTGTAATAAACTGGGACATGAGTTCTGAATTGATTGAAGGATGGAAAACACCTAATTTGTATGGTTTACTATTCGTTTCTGGGTTAATTATGGGATATTTCCTCGTTAAGAAAATGTTTAAGAGGGAAGGGATAGGTGAAAAACCATTGGATCAATTGGTTTTATATGTTGTAGCAGGAACAATCATTGGTGCTCGATTAGGTCATGTTTTCTTTTATGGTCCATATTGGGATACAATTGATGTAGAAGGAGTTGTGTTGGAACGGGGATATTTTTCTCATCCTGGTGATATCATTAAAATTTGGGAAGGTGGATTAGCAAGTCACGGAGCGGCTGTTATGCTATTAATAATGTTGTACATTTATTCTAAAAAGGTTGCGCACAAGCCATTTTTATGGATTTTAGACATTATTTCTGCACCTATTGCCATCGCGGCGATGTTTATTCGCTTAGGAAATTTAGTGAATCATGAAATTGTTGGAGATGCAACGAATGTTCCGTGGGCTTTTAGTTTTTCACGTTATTACGACGAAACACGTGGTATTTATGATTCTACACCGCGACATCCAACCCAATTGTATGAGGCGATTTGTTATTTGATTGCTTTTGGAATCTTAATGTTCATGTATTGGAAAAAAGACCTATGGAATAAGCCTGGTGTTGTTTTCGGAACGTTTTTGATTTTCATCTTCGGATCTCGTTTCTTTATCGAGTTTTTGAAGTTGGGTCAAACAGCAAGAGACTTTAATTTACCAATAAATACTGGACAGATTCTAAGTATACCGCTTGTCTTGGTTGGTGTGTATTTGGTTTGGAAGGGATTGACGAAGAAAGAGTTAGCTTGATTTTTTAACGTGTATTCTTTTTGCTTTTAAAATTTAATTAAACACATAGGCACATAGAACACATAGGTTTCATTCTATTAAATGATTAAAACAAAGCTTGAGAATTTTATATTATCTACTTTAAATTTTCTTTGTTTTTTTTGTTCCTACGTGGTAAAAAAAATCACTCTAAAACTAAGTTTATAAACTAATATGCAAATCTAAAGATACTCGTTTTGCTTCACATAACTCAATTTTTCGTTTGTTTGAATTAAAGATTTCGAGCGTAATTAAATTGTTATCTCTCTTGTATTTATTCCTTTTATGAGCTAATTCAATTTTTTGTTTAATAGAAATAACAAGTGAATTATTTCTGTTAATTACAATTTGTATTCCCTCGAATGCTTCTCTTTCATTGTTTGGTTTAAACTTATTGTGTTTGTTCCTTGCTTCAAAAGCTCTTTGTTGACCGAAATTGTTGCGCTCATTATTATCCGCATAATCACTATGGCCATTATGTTCGCCATTGTCGTGATCACGACCTTTTCCATGCTCATCTCTGTCTTTTTCACCCTTATTACGCTTCAAGTCTTTTCCAAGATCAATGTTAATGTTTATTGAACCATTATTTTTGTTTTCGTGCCCCTTTGAATGACCATTGTCGTGTTGATCATTATGCTTGCCCTGGTTACCTTGAGAATCATGATTCTTTTGATTTTTTTGTTCTTTATCGTTTGAAGAAATTGAATTTGGAGAAAACGACTGTAAAATCATTGCTGCAACAACAAATGATACTACATAAAGAGTATTTTTTTTCATAATTTATTTTAATGTGTTTAATAAAGAATCAACGTCACCTTCTAATTTTTCAAGTTCAACGTTCGCGTCTTGTATTTGTGTGATTTTTTTAGAAGTTTCTTCAGTGACTGGACCTTCTTTTATCTCTGACTCAGTTGAAGAACTGCATGAGCATAAAATCAAAGAAATTATTAATAGAGTTTGTATTTTCATTTTGGGATATTAAGGTTTATTGGAAAGATAGTCTTTTTTTTAGTCACTTCCTATAATTCTTTTCATACATCGCAATCCAATCATTTGGAGTCATCTTTTGAACCAATAATCCTATCAACTCAAATGGAATATCTTCTCCTTTCTTAAATCGCATACAACTTTTTCCCATATCCAATTTTTTTGATGAATGTTTTGGGAATTCTTCTGTAAACCACTTATACAGTATAGGGTCCGCATAAAGTCCCATGTGGTATATTGCAATAAAATTTTTCTGTGAGGCCATTCCTAAAAAAGGCAATGGTAATTTTGGATTACAATGATAACCATTTGGGTAGATTGAATGTGGCACATCAAACCCTAGCATTCCGTAGCCCATTCCTTCTTGGAATCCGTCAGGAATATTGTCCGTGATAACTTTTCTCAACCTTGTCATTGCATCCTTTCGCTCTTCGGGCAATTGATGCATGTATTCTTCTGGAGTTGAAGCAGTACTAGTCATAAGTATAGTTTATTGTAAGATTAATTTTCCTGTTGAAGTTTCAGCAGTTTTTATTATTGTCCCTGGATTACCTTTCACATATATGTTTCCTTCACCTGAAATTGCGTAATCCAATGTTTGAAGACATGTAAATTTGCAATCTCCTTTAGATGCATTATCCACAAGGACGTAGTTTGAAATTAAATTTTGAGCATCGATTGCCATTAAAGCAACATTCCAAATTTTCAATTCGTTGGTGTTTCCAGATAATGTTACTTTTCCGCTGCAGGGGAAATTATTCCAATAATAAAATGTATTACAACTCAAATCAAGTGTTGCTTCATTTAGTTTACCAGTAAAAACCAAACCAATTTCAGTGCCTATTAGCGTATTGACTGTTTGAATATTGCACGTTTCATTCGCATTGATTCTACTTAGTTGGTTGACCGTTAAATAAACTTTGACTTTGTTCTTAGAGGGATGGAGCCAACTGTTTTTATACTTGTTTTTAATAGTTAATGAATTGTTCTCTACAGATAATTCAACTTTATCAATAATCCGTTCTGCTCCTTCGATTTTAATACTGTTTTCCGTTCCTTGAATTAAAAATACTTCAAAAGAGCTGTTGAATGTTACAGTATCAAATTCTTCCAACGATTTTTCAATGATTGTTGGATCCATGGATTTCTTACAGGAATTAATTCCTAAAAATCCAACTAATAAGGCGATATAGAGGATAAATTTCATTTCTTTTTGATAAAATAATATCCAAATCCTAATTCAGGGTAATCTAAAATATGCAAATGGGATTTCATTGATGCGCTGATTAAAAAACGATCATTCAACTTCCAACGTAAAATCGCACGGTTATACATAATGCTTTTATCCACTCTGTCTACTAAACCGATATAAAAGCCTTCTTGTAAAATGAAGCTAAACCGATCATATACAATTTCTTGCGACAAATGAATTCCTGTTCGAAAGTCATAAATCGATTTGTAATCAGGATTGTCTGGTCCCATTTCTATCTTGGTAGATGAATCATAAAACAAGTCCAAACCTCCTCCGAAGTGAAATTTGCGTTTCCAATGATATTTGTATTCAGCAGAAAGTGATGACGTGAAATATACATTTGATTGGAGTGCTCTTGTATGCTTACCTCCTGCAGCATATATCAACGCGAACTCGTGTTTTGTTTGGTGCTGTACAAGCTCATGAGAAGTAAATTCTTTGAGGTTATGTAGTGCATAATTCAAGCCCGTAAAGCCTGTAACTATATTGATTCCTAGATTAGGTTCAGACATGTTTGCATTAGAAAAATGGCTAAATGAAATTCCAGCGTTCATCGTAAAACGATTGGACAATTTGAATTGAGTACTAAGTTTATAATTGAAATGTACATTCAATTTTGAACCAATTGCGATTTGTTGATAGTTCGTTTCTAAATCGAATCGTTTTGTAGCATAACCAACACCTAGTCCAAATTGATTGCTGATTTGAAATCTTTTCTTGCGAATTAGAAATGTTTTAACATAAGGGTATAAAGCAAATTCATTACCCAAAACATCTTTGTTTCCAAGTGTTATAAAGAAAAAGGAAAGTCCAAATTCAGGGTATTTATAAATTTGTTCCCAAAAAGTTTTACCTGTCGTTTTCTTCTCTAAACTAAATTCAAAACCAGATGAAGGTTTGTTGATTAAGAGGTTGAAATTACTGTATTCAGGTAGTACAAATCCATAATGACCATCTAAACGAATTGATAAATTTTCTATTGACTTTGATTGAGCAATTACCCCATTAAATGCGGTTAAGAAGAAAGAAACAAAGAATATTTTCGAGAATCTAAAGCCCATTGTGATGATTTCAATTACAAGTTATTAGTTACTAATTACAAGTTAATAGTTACAAGTTATTAATTGAGAGTTTAAAGTTACAAGTTTTTCGTTTCTATTTTGAAAACTCGACTAATCGTTTTGGTTCGAGAACTATTAACTTGTAATTAGCAACTATAAACTATCAACTGAATCGGCTATTTTTACTAGTTCATTAGTCGTTTTCCAATTTCGAGTTGTAGCAGCAACCTTCAATTTGTTTTCGAAAAAAGTATTCGTGAGCTTGGTGTTTCCATAACCATTTGGGCAATAGACATAGATGTTCTTGTCAACTAATAAAAATTCGTCTGCTTTATAATCACCGTTTGCCAGTGAATCGAATTTTTCTTGATCTGGAATAACATCTAAAAAAGTCACATGGAGATGAGGTAATTCCTTTAATTCATCTTTCAAAAAAGGGTTTTGATGAACAATCTCCTTCAATTCAAGAATTCCTTTCACCATCGTTGGAACGTCAAAATTATATTGCTTTTTGATTGCTGAACCAATCAATTCTTCGAGTGTTTTTTCATTTGTTTCATCGGATTGAAAAACGATGTTCCCACTTTGAATGTATGTTTGGACTTGCTTAAACCCTAAATTGGTAAGTAATATTTTTAAGTCTGACATCTTGATTAAACGATGACCGCCAACGTTAATTCCTCGTAAAATTGAAATATAAGTTATCATAAGAAATAAAATTACAATAATTCTACCTATTCAAAAGCTACTTTCCTTTAATCCTAAGTATTTTTGTTCGATAACTATTTGAAGTTTTCTATTGAATCAAAATTGCTTTACCCATTTTAAAGAATCAATCGATTCACATCAACTTCCGGACAAGTTCAATTTCCCATTTTACTATACTCCAGATCCATTGTGTGTTCTAGCAGCAAAGGAATTGCAAGAAACTCTTACGAATCAAACGGAATGGAATCATAATTTTGGTTTGGCAGAAGACCAATCTGGGCTTGTTATTGGGAAAATGTTTGGCGTTTTGATCGTTGAGAATAGGGAAGGAGTTATTGGATACCTTTCAGCATTTTCTGGGAAATTAGCAGGGGTAAATCATTTGCCCAACTTTGTTCCGCCAGTATTTGATATTCTAGAAGAAACAGGATTTTTCAGGCAAGGTGAAATCATTATTAGTGAAATAAATACTAGAATTGAAGTACTTGAGAATAGAGAAGAGTTGATTGCTTTAAAAAAGTTTTTGATTGCTGAAAAGTCAACTTCTATTCATCAACTAGAGGAATTAAAGCGCAAAGCCAGGGAAGCAAAAGCAAATAGAAAAATCATACGTGAAAAGGGTAAAACTGAATTGTCGGAAGATGAATTTGCGGCGCTTTTAATTGAATTGGGTAAAGAAAGCGTACAACAACATTATGCTGTCAAAGATTGCGCGAACTTTTGGAAAGCCAAATTAACAAAAATATCAGCCGAAATCGAATACTTTGAAAAGGAGATTAATTTCCTGAAAGAAGAACGAAAGCAAAAATCCAATGCTCTTCAAAATCAAATTTTTGAACATTATACTTTCCTCAATCAGCAAAGAGAAACAAAAAACTTAATAGATATTTTTCACAATACGCTCGATATTAAACCACCTGCTGGAGCTGGTGAATGTGCAGCACCAAAACTTTTGCAGTATGCTTTTTTACACAATTTAAAACCCATTTCGATTGCTGAATTTTGGTGGGGTCAATCGCCTGACTCTGAAATTCGAAAACACGGAAACTTTTATCCAGCTTGTAGAGGGAAATGTGAACCAATCTTATCTCACATGCTACAAGGAATGGAAGTGGACGAAAATCCGATGCTAACGAATCCAGGATTTGGAAAAGAATTGGAAACAATATTTGAGGATGAATATTTAGTTGTGATTAACAAGCCAGCCGAGTTTTTATCTGTCCCAGGGAAAAATATCCAAGATTCCGTTTACGACCGCATGAAATTAAAATATTCGGATGCCAAAGGTCCGTTGATTGTTCACCGTTTAGACATGTCAACATCGGGATTGATGCTCATTTCAAAAACGAAAGAAGTACACAAAACCTTGCAACGGCAATTTCTAAATCGAATTGTAAAAAAACAATACGTGGCACTTTTAGACGGAATCGTTGAGCAAGAGGAAGGAGTCATCGAATTGCCGTTACGTGTCGATCTCGAAAACCGACCGCAACAATTAGTTTGTTTTGAACATGGAAAAAGAGCCTATACCAAATGGAAAGTTTTAGAACGGTTGAATGGACAAACACGGATTCAATTCTCACCAATTACTGGTCGAACGCATCAATTGCGAGTTCATGCTGCGCATCCACAAGGATTGAATTGCGCTATTATTGGAGATGATTTATACGGGGTAAAAGCAGATCGGTTGTATTTACATGCAGAATCGATTGAATTCCTGCACCCTATAACCAAGGAGAAAATGATTGTAAAAAAAGAGGCTGAGTTTTGAATGATAGCTTTTTGAAATTCATTAAAAAAGGATAAATAAGCTTAATTTAGAATAATATAGTGAATACTTAAAAATAAAAAAGTTAGCCTTGGTATAAATTATCAATACTGAAATTCTTCGCTATAAATGAGTGAAACGATATAAAATCTCATTGATTTTAACATAAATTTCAACTATAATCGGTATTAAAAATGAAACCACTTTTAATCATATTATTTGTATTAATCTCTTTTTGTAAAAGTGCTTTTTGTCAGTGTAATGGTTGTCAATCTTTATGTTCTAAACGATATAATGAAGTGTCATATCTCACTACTCATAATGCGTATAATTCTGAAGAGGATGGATTTAAACTTCCAAATCAGAAATGGAATATTACCACACAACTAAAAGCTGGAGTGAGGGCTTTAATGATAGATGTATATGCTGAATCGGGTCAATTAGAAGTATATCATGGTTTCAAAATATTAGGTTCAAAGCCTTTCGTTGATATTCTGAAGGAAATAAAAGTATTCATGGATGAAAATGAAAATGAAGTGGTTACAATTATTTTGGAGTGTTATGCAAGTTTTGATCTAATAAAAGATTGTTTTGAAAAAAGCGGTTTGTCAAAATACCTTTACACCAAAACAGTAAATGAAGAATGGGAAACTTTAGAACAAATGATAATAAATAATACTAGGCTAGTTGTTTTATCTGATAAAAACGATGCTAAAACAGGGCAAGAGTGGTATCATTATATTTGGGATTATGCCGTCGAAACGCACTATTCTAATAATAAAAAAGAAGACCTTAGTTCTGATTTCAATAGAGGAAGTGACAGTTTAGAGATCAAAGATTTATTTATCCTAAACCATTTTTTAACCACATCTGTTACGGGAGTTGGACGCCCTAAAAAAAGTAAAGAAATTAACGCCAACCCATATTTCATTGAAAGAGTGAAGGAGTTTCAACTGGAAACCGGAAAATTTCCGAATTTTATTACTGTTGATTTTTACGAATTGGGGAACTGTTTAGAGGTTGTTGATATGATTAACTCTAAAATTTTAACTTGTCCGTGACAATTCCTTTTACCTTTATTTATTGCGTTCAAATCGAACGAGATTTTCCATTGAATAATTAAAGAGTATAAATTCTTCTTTGCCGTCAAAGTCAACATAGGCATCTAATGAAACGCCTTGTATTGGAGATGTTTCATCCTGAAATTCCATTAATAACATTTCGTTATCTGATTTATCATCTCCAGTAAAAGAGTCAAATTCAAAATAATACAAGACATTATATTCATATGCTTTACGCTCTTTTCGAGGCAATTCATAGAAATTATCGATAAAATGGCTTTTATAAGTCGTCAATATGAAAATAAAATTGTCATTGAAAGAGAAAGTTCTAAATTGAGCTGATGGTGAACTTTGTGAGGAAGAATATGGGATTTTAGTATTTCCTATCCATTCACCTTCTGCGTTAAATTCAGAAACGATAATATCTTCGTAATAATACGTTGTAGTTCTTGTTGTAACACCATTTACGGTACTACTCGTTGTAATTGAGTATGTAACTTGACCAATTGCAAATACCCGTCCGTCTTCAGCGAATACCACATCCTTCATTTTTAAATTTCCAATCCCAATAATTTTACCGTCATCTTCTCTTTTTTGAGCTGCTTTATCGAATTTATCTGAATGACCTTCTTTGATGAAATCAATATTAAAATCATTGATGCTTTGTTCTACTATATCACCTGATTTTGCATTTATTTTAAAAAGTGCAACTCCCTCAGCTTGATTGGCTGTAAGTCGTTTTCCATTATTAGCATAGTAATATCCTGTTATATATAAATCCTTATCATTTTTTAAACGCATATCTACAGAACCAAATTTGTTATTCTCTATAACCAAATCAAATTCTTGAGCATTTCCATCAGGATCTGCAGTTACTACGGAATAAATTAAGTCAACAATTTTTTCATCTTTTACTTTGCGATTAGTTAACACGTTGAATGTTAAATCCTCGTGAAGAATTACTTTGTTTAATATTAAAATACCTTCTTCTGCTTTCTTTTCTTGAATTTTTCTTTCAGAACCAATAATGTTTAAGGAACCATCAAATAGAGATGCTGCAATGTAGGAATCATCCGAATTTGTATTCCATCTGCGCTTAACTATTACCAGCTCTTCTCCTGAATCATTGACATCTATTTGGAAATTCATTTTTTCAGCTCGACCGGTTATTTCTTCTTCCATCAATTCAATCCGTTGTGAGACCTTAAATGTGTTGAAGTCTACAAATTGAGCATAAAAAACAGTTTTTTTCTCGCTTCGAAAATGTTTTGAAGAAAGCAAAACGAAACTATTTTTCATTAGAATAACCTGATCTAATGTGAAATCTTCTTCTGCAATATGTTCTGAAATATCTTGAAATTTAACCTCCTTGAGGTTTTGATCCAACTTTGCTAATTGATAGCTATAACCCTTTGGCCCACGAATAGGCTGTTTTTTAAATACGAGGTATCCGTTTTCAACTTTAGCCACATATTCTAATCGGCTTCGTGTTTTTTCTTCTTTTGATAATCCTCCTATTGTAGACGTAAATTGGTCGTTCTTTTGTTGAGCTATTGCTGTTTCAACCAGTATGATTGCAAATAAAAATAGTATAATTTTCATAGAAATAATTGTGTGTTTAAATGGTAGTTTTGAAACTTTCAATTTCAGTGAGTAAATATAACCATAAAATAAATTCATTTTAAGATTCCTATTAAAATATATATGAAAAGGTATCAGCCAAAATATAGGGTATCGATATCATCCGTATCTTTTATACCATCTTACGGTTCTAAAAGTGTTTTTGTACTTGATATTGCATTTAGTAAAGAGGATAAATAAGATGCAAACACAGGGTATAGCTGTAAGAAAAAGTAAGCGAGTGTCGGTCATCGTTCGGGCAATTTTATACGTGCTGAAGCGCAAAATAATTATAATTTGCCGTCACTAATAAAGTTTGGTTCTCCTCAACAATCCCGAAGCTTCTGGATGGTGAAAATTGCCACTTTCACCAAGCCCGATTCCGCAATGGATCCCGCAAATAATTCTTTGTCAAGATCACCTCACTAATTGCACAAAGCCATTTTTTATTCCTTTGTTCCCGATGACATCGGTATTTCAACTTTCCAAAAATATGTTCCTTGCGCGCACTTTTCTTCATTGAACGTACCATCCCAACCTATTATAAACAAATCTGTTTCTAACTCCTTTTGCACCTACCTATTGATTATAACAAAATCTTCCTTCGAACAAGGATTAAATTGAAAGAAAATAATCTTAATTTCGGTAAGGCTTATTTAAATACAGACAAAATCAAACTACATCATTTAATTAAAGACAATGAAACGAAAACTAAATATTCTAGCATTATTTGTTGCTTCACTATTACTAAACGGAAAAAATGTTAAAGCACAAATCAACAATTATTCTGTTAATCAAACAATTACAATTTCTTCAGGATCATTTACTATAGACGTTGACAATGATAGTAATGATGATTATACGTTCGAAATATTACCATTATCTGGTAGTTTTAAAGCCGCCAGAGTTATTTCACTTGGAAACTCCAAAGTAATGGATGTTTCCACTTTTGGCTATCCTGATGCCCTAAATTTCGGTGATAATGTGACAGGCCCGTACAGTTCCGGAAATGCTGTCTTAGGAACTGACGTTGGTGGTGGTGGACAATTCACCGGTATTGGAATCAAGTACCTTGGACTAAATATAGATATCTCAGGGGAAAGTCATTTGGGTTGGATTTCACTAGAAGTTGTGGCCAGTAATGATACAATCATCTTACATAATACAGGTTATAACATCACTGCAAATGACGGGATTACTGCTGGTCAAATAAGCCTAACAACTGTTAATGAGAATAGTCTTATTGATTTTGAAATCTATCCTAACCCTTGTCAAAATCTAATTGGGTTTGATTGGCCTAATTCAAATAGTAATGTTATTTATTCTATTGCTGATTTAACTGGGAAATTGATCCTGACCGGGGCGTCTTTCAAGAATATCGATGTGTCAATTCTTGCTTCTGGAACATACATCATAACAATTCTAGAGGGTCATAATGTTGAGATAAAGAAATTCACGAAAAATTAATTCTGCTTTTTTCATTCAAAAAAACAAGACTTAAAAGCATTCACGGTATACTCTTCGAAAGATAACTGATGGAAAAAACTATTTCTAACTTCAATGCATAGATTATTTTTAAAATCTGCCACATCGCCAAGTCGAATTGCCATTATACGCCTTTTAACAAGATAGACAATGGACAGATATAAAGAAACATTTGAAACTTGGAATAAGGTTGCAAAACTTTACCAAGACAAGTTTATGGACTTGAATCTGTATAATGACACGTATGATTTTATTTGCAATGCAATTAATAAAGAGAATGCAAAAATTTTAGAAATAGGTTGTGGTCCTGGAAACATTACAAAATATCTTTTGTTTAAACGACCCGACTTTGATATTTTTGGAATTGATATAGCGCCCAACATGATTGAACTTGCAAAAAAGAACAACCCAACAGCAAGTTTTGCTATTATGGACAGCAGACAAATTTCCGACCTGGATACAAAATATGACGGAATTGTTTGCGGTTTCTGTTTACCGTATTTATCGCCGCAAGACAGTGAAAAATTAATTTCCGACTGTTACAATTTACTAAATGAAAATGGGCACTTGTATTTAAGTTTCGTTGAAGGCGACCCAAATAAATCTGACTTTCAAGTTGGTAGTAGTGGTGACAGAGTTTACTTTTATTTTCACAATTTAGACGATTTAAAAGCAAAACTTATTGAAAGTGGTTTTGACCAACTAAATACATTCAAAGTGAACTATAAGAGATCAGAAAACGAAATTGACATCCATACGATATTAACTGGGAAGAAAACAACGACTGCG
This sequence comes from Flavobacteriales bacterium, assembly GCA_009885545.1. Classification (GTDB taxonomy): domain Bacteria; phylum Bacteroidota; class Bacteroidia; order Flavobacteriales_D; family Crocinitomicaceae; genus M0103. The sequence goes on along the minus strand of VFKM01000186.1, from coordinate 4,203 downwards.
TAACACGGGTTTGGCAAACCGTTATGTGCAATTGTCAAACAGAATTTTTATATTCGTTTTCGGAAACTAAAATTAAACGCATGAAACGAATACTACTTCCATTCTTATTTATTATTCCATTAACAGCCTATGCACAAGATACTTTTTCAATCGTCGCGGTTGACCCTGTAACTGGTGAAGTGGGCAGTGCCGGTGCATCATGCGTGGATCTTTTCCAAACCACCTTTTCAACTGACGATTTCTTAAGCGTTTTGATCCCTGGTGTTGGGGCAATCAACACACAAGCATATTACTTAGCTTCGAATCAAAACAATGCCACAGCTCAAATGCAAGCTGGTCAAACTCCTTCAGAGATAATTCAATGGCTTGTAGCGAACGATATTCAAGGAACACCAGAAATAAGACAATATGGAGTAGCCGCTATCGTGAATAATTTACCCGAAGCATCAGCATATACGGGTAACTCGACAAATGATTATAAGAATCACATAATAGGTTCAAACTATGCGATTCAAGGAAATATTTTATTGGGTCAAGAAGTTCTTGACTCAATGGAAGTGAGATTCCTTGCCGAAGAAGGTGACCTTGCTTGTAAGTTAATGGCAGCACTTCAAGGTGCCAATATGGTTGGTGCAGATACACGTTGTGCACCAGACGGAACATCCTCTCTTTTCGCATTTGTAAAAGTTTCTCAGCCAAGCGATGCTTTTGGCGCTCCCTCATTTTTAGCTTCTGTTCGAACATATGATAATTCAGGAATCGAACCAATTGATTCACTGCAGATTTTATTTGATCAAATGTCTTCATGTGGCACTTTAGAAATTAATGAAATTAATTCCATCAACAAAAAAAATGTGATGATTTTAGATGTACTAGGTCGCGAAACAGATTTCAAATTTAATACTCCACTTATTTTCATTTACAGTGACGGAACCAGAGAGCGAGTGATGAAAATTGAATAATAAAAATTTAGAAATATCGGTAGGATGTGAAACGGAGCGTGAATGTTCTTGTAATAATTTTGAAATTATCAACTGTGAAAGGACAAGAAATAATGAAATATATATTCATTTCAAAAAGGTTCAATTTTCTGATTTTTGTTTGACTTCACTAGGTCCTGCAAAGTGTATAATAGATTTAGTCATCCTTCCTGAATGGTCGTTTAAAACTCAAATAGTTTTTTTAAAAGGAATATGTATTTTTGAAATATGAATTATTTCAACCAAGAATCCGAGCGATTACTTTATCGTAAACTCAATGAATCCGATATTCCACTTTGGACAGAATTTTTTATCGACAACAATTTACTTCATTTTCTTGGTTTAGACATGACAAAATCATATTTGGAATTGGCAACAGGTTGGATAACAAGACAATTTCAACGGTACGAAGAAGAAGGATTAGGACATTTGGCAGTCGTTGAAAAAGAAACAGGTAAATTGATTGGTATGACGGGAATTATTCCGAGGGAAATAGAAGGCAATGCCTATTTTGAAATCGCTTATTCTTATATGCCTAATTATTGGGGGAAAGGATATGCCTCTGAATCTTCCCAACAAATGAAAAAATTTGGATTTGAAAACAAGGTTTCTAATCAATTCATCTCCATTGTTGATTTAGAAAATTATGCCTCTCAAAACGTTGCAAGAAAAAATAATATGGAAATAATCTTCAATTCTACTTTTGAAGGCATGGAAGTGTTTATTTTTGGGACTGAGAAACGTTAATAATTCAACATGAACTTAAAAACTAAATACGGACAATTGCGATTACTCGCTATACTAGAAGGGATTTCGTATATCTCTTTTGGACTAACAATGCCTTTGAAATATATGATGGACATTAAAGGTCCTAATTATGTTGTTGGAGTTATTCACGGCGGTTTGTTTTTAGCATATTGTTTATGGGTTGCCTTAAATTATTTCGATCGCAAATATTCTACAAAAACAGCTGCTATCCTTTTAATCGCGTCGTTAATTCCTTTTATGACCTTTTGGGCAGATTGGAAGATTTTGAAGAAAACAGACACAAGTTTATAGTTTAGAACGGATAGTTTATAGTTGGTGAATTTTACAAATAAGTATTGTTTCAGATGAACTTTTTTCTTAAATTCAGGAATAAACAATCATATTTTATGAAGGAATCTATCATTCGAACAAAAAGTTTCGATTTTGCAGTTGAAACAATATTATTATGCAAAAATCTAATAAATCAAAAAGAATTTATTTTAAGTAAACAACTTTTACGATCAAGTACTTCAATTGGAGCCAATATTCGTGAATCAAGAAATGCAGAATCAAAAAAGGATTTCATACATAAATTATCAATTTCATTAAAGGAATGTGATGAAACAATATATTGGTTGGAATTAATGCATAAAACTGAATATATTGGAACCGATAAATTCAATTCATTGAATTCTCAAGCAGTTGAATTATTAAGAATGCTAAAAAGTAGTATTATAACTATGAAGAAAAACTTATAATATAACTATCAATCATCAGTTTTCAACTATCGGTTAAAAACTATCAAATATCAGTTCTAATCTTTCAGTTATCAGTTAAAAACTATCAACTAAAATACCTATCTTCACCGCCAATTATGGATACTAGAAAACACATCGAAGTCTGTTTCACACCAGGTGAATACGATTATTATAAGGACGATTACGAAATTGTTGTAGTAATAGATGTATTAAGAGCAACATCGGCTATGTGTGCTGCTTTTGATAATGGAATTGCTGCAATAATCCCTGTGCCTTCAGTTGAAGAAGCATGGGAGTATAAGCAAAAAGGATATTTAGCTGGAGCAGAACGAAAAGGTCAAATTGTTGAAGGTTTTGATTTCGGGAATTCACCATTTTCTTATATGAATGAAGATTTCAGAGGAAAAGAGGTCGTTTTAACTACAACAAATGGAACGAAATCATTGGATGTCGCAAAAGATGCTGAAGTTGTTGTCATTGGTTCATTTTTAAACATGGATGCGTTATCTAAATGGCTGGCAGAGCAGGATAAAAACGTTTTATGTTTGTGTTCTGGATGGCAAGATAAATTCAACCTAGAAGACACAATTTGTGCAGGTGCAATTTCTGAGTACCTATTGAATACTGGAAAATTTATTTCAGACGAAGATTCTTCTATTGCTGCAAAATATTTGTACCTTTCTGCTAAGGATAATTATTTCGGGTATTTAAAAAGTAGTTCTCACAGACGAAGATTGAAAAATTTAAATCTAAACGAGGATATTAAATATTGTTTAACACCTAATCAAACAGACGTTATTCCGATTCTTAGAAATGGTAAATTGGTTAAACTATAAATTTTTTCTTTTAATTGCTTTGCCTTTCTTAATGGCAATAGGCAATGCAGATTCACTTAATAAAAAATGGGGCTTTTTTGGTCATAAACGCATTAATCGTGTCGCTGTTTTTACATTGCCACCTGAAATGTTCGGTTTTTACAAAGAACACATCGAATACCTTACAGAACATGCCGTTGATCCAGATAAAAGACGCTATGCCGTTGAAGGTGAAGCACAATGTCATTACATCGATTTAGATCATTATTACAAGCCTGGAGAAGATCCATTTGCCATTGTTCCACGTAAATGGTACGATGCAGTAGCCAAATTTTCTGAAGATACTTTACAAGCATATGGTATTGTTCCATGGCACATCAATATCATAAAATTGAGATTGCAAAAAGCATTTGAAGCAAGAAATGTTGATTTAATCTTAAAGTATTCTGCAGATATCGGACATTACATTGGTGATGCTCATGTTCCCTTGCATACAACGGAAAACTATAACGGTCAAATGACAGGTCAAAAAGGAATACATGGTTTATGGGAAAGTCGTTTAGTTGAAATAAATGCTGAAGACTACGACTATTTTATCGGTAAAGGAATTTATGTTAAAAGTGTCAATGATTTAGCTTGGGAAGCTGTTACTGGTTCTCATTTAGCGTTAGATTCAGTTCTTCGAATCGAAAAAGAATTGACAGAAATTTTTCCGTCAGATAAAAAATACAGTTTCGAACAACGTGGAACAACGACAATTCCAGTTTATTCCTATGAGTTTTCTCAAGAATACCATAAAAGAATGAATGGAATGGTAGAGAGAAGAATGCGTGCAGCCATAATTGCTGTTGGTTCAATTTGGTACACTGCATGGGTCGATGCTGGTCAACCAGATTTAAGTGC
>VFKM01000060.1 GCA_009885545.1 Flavobacteriales bacterium | reverse complement strand
TTACCAGGAGCTGTTGCCCCTGCTGGAACGGTCCATGCGTATGAATACGTTCCTGCCACACCTGGTGTAGCAGTTATAATAGCTGGTGTTCCAGCACAAACTGTAGGACTGTTTACAACAGCTGTAGGAACAGCGTTAATTGTAACAATTCCCGAAGCACTTACACTAATACAACCAGTAATTGTGTTTGTTATGATTACACTATAAGTTCCTGCAACAGTTGCAGAAAAAGTTGATACATTTCCAGGATCACTTGCTCCAGCAGGGACAGTCCAAGCAAAGCTATATGTTCCAGCAACTCCAGGTGAAGCAGTCATTGTTATTAATGCACCAGCACAAACGGTTGGGCTATTAACAGTTACTGTTGGCAAAGGATTTATTGTCACCGTTCCAGATGCACTGGCACTAATACACAAAGTAGTTGTATTGGTAATAATCACACTATAAGTTCCAGATACGGTTGCAGTAAAACTTGCAACATTCCCTGGAGCAGGCGCACCTGCTGGTACGGTCCAAGCATAATTATACGTCCCAGCAACTCCAGGTGTAGCAGTAACTGTTGCAGTTGCAGCTCCACAAACTGTTGGGCTATTAACTGTTACAGTAGGTAAAGGATTTACAGTTACTGTCATAGCATCTGTTCCAATACAACCTGCTCCACTCGTTCCTGTTACGGTATATATGGTATTTACAATTGGAGAAACAGTGATTGCAGCAGTAGCTTGACCAGATAACCAACTATAAGTTAATCCACCAGTTGCAGTTATTGTAGTCGAGGATCCTATACAAATAGAAACATCTGGACCTGCGCTAATTGCTGCTGCTGCAGAGACAGTTACAGTAACTAAATCAGTACTTGTACATAATGCAGCTGAAGTTCCAGTTACAGTATATGTTGTAGTCACACCATTCACAAAATTGACACTTGATCCAGTGGTTGCACTAAGATAAGTAGCGGGCGACCAAGAGTATGTATTAGCACCTGAAGCAGTAACAGCGACAGTTCCACCAGTACATATTGTAACATCATTTGCAACAACAACAGGTAATGGATTAACTGTAACTGTAGAAATAGCAGTGTTTATACATCCTGCTAGAGAAGTACCAGTTACAGTATAAGGTCCTGATGTAGCAGGAACAAAGGCAGTTCCATTTGTGACACCATTATCCCAAGTGTAAGTATTAGCGCCACCACCAGTAAGAGTAACAGATGCACCAGCACAAACGGTTGGACTATTTGCAGTTACGGTTGGAAGAGGATTGACAGTTACTGTACCTGTTGCAGTGCCTGTACATAGTGTTGAAGTATTAGTAATTATTACACTATAGGTTCCTGCAACTGTTGTAGTAAAAGAAGCCGTATTACCTGGGTTTGTAACCCCTCCAGGCACAGTCCAAGCATATGAATAAATTGGTCCAACTGTACCAGGTGTTGCTGTAACTGTAGCAGTGGCACCAGAGCAAATTGTTGAACTGTTTACGGTTACTGTTGGTAATGGATTTATTGTAATCACAAAAGTTGCGGTACAAACAGGTCCAGGAACAGCAGGAGTTGTATAAGTTATGGTATAAGTACCAGCAGTAGATGTTGTTAAGTTAATTACTCCAGTTGCCGAACTAACAAAAACAAGACCTGCAGTTGAAGTATATGTTCCTCCGGCAACTCCAACAACTGTTGGTGAAGGGTTCACACCATTTTTGCAATAAGTAGCAGATGGATAAGATAATGTTGGGGGACCAGTAAATGTTCCTGTTATCGTTCTAGGACAACCATTTGCATCTTGAACTTGGAAAGTAAACACTTGCCCAGCTGTTAATCCATTTATAGCGATAGTACCGCCATTTGAACAAGTTGTGTTTCCAAAACTTGCATTAGCTGGTGTTAAAGATCCTGGAATAGTTGTAAATTGAGAACCATTCACTGCAGGTAGCCCTCCACTAATAGTTGCAGTGACCGTCGTACAACTTTGAACAAAAGTAGAAGTAATTTGGGGTAAATATTGCACTGCATAAGGAGTACCCAATTCATAACAAGGTGTAGTTGTATTAACATAACTATAAGTACCTGATGATATCGAATACATAGTTATTGGCACATAGTAAACAATGTTATTAGTAAATGTACCAGGTGCATATGCATTAATAATACCCATGTCATTCAAATCATTCAAATCAAAATCACTAACAAGGCCAATTATACATGGATCATCTGGGATGTCTAATCCAGAAGAAACACTAAGAGCCGGGGTAAGAGCTACTGTTGGAGGACAAGAATATACCAACCATGAAACACCAGGGTCATAAGCAGGACCAGGAGGATTTGTTGCAATTCCTGGTGCCGTCCAATCATTATTGGTTTGAATATCAATAACATCCCCATAGCATAAGACATAGTTGTTATTACTTACCCCAATAATATCAGCAGTATAGGTGCCTATTTCAGCAGCACATAAACAAGCGGCAGGAGATGTGAAATTTATCAATTGTTGGCAAGTTGGCGTTGCTGTAAAATAAACTTGGACAGTTGATGCTGATCCGTCAGAAATACAATTTGTAATGTTGTAATTATATACAGTACCATTTAGGAATGGAGGACTATAAGTTTGAGTATAAGTTCCTGAACTATTCGTAACAACTACTACTATTGTTCCCGTAGCAGGAGCATTAGTAAATGTAAAAGTTCCATTTACAGGGAAAGTATTATTAGGCTGGCAGAAGCCAATATTTGTTGTGAACAAAGTCATTAAACATGCACAACTTACACCAGGACCAACAACAACAGTATTGGAAGATACGCAGCCGACATTATCAGTTATTGTGACAACATAAGTACCTGCGACTAGACCAGAAACTGTATTGCTAGCGGCTGTTGAATTACTTGTTGTTCCAACTACAGTTCCCGAAGAGTTTGTCCAAACATAATCCCAAGGACTAGCTCCAGTTCCATGTGTAGCAGTAACCGAACCATTATTACCTCCAAGACAAGTAACAGCGGTTGCTGCCATTGTTGGTGCTGTACAACAAATTTGAATAGCAGTAAAAATGGCAGCGGCATCATCGTTACAACCATTATCTGTCCAGCTCCCAGATTCACCGTCACCAGTAGTATTTACTGTAACAGATAAACTTGTTCCCGGAGTGCATGATGCAGAGACAGTCTGGTTCCAACAAAAAGTCCATGTACATCCCGCACCATTACAATCATCTCCATAATTATTGTCGGCGCCAGTTCCAGCATCCGGTGTATCAAAATAAAAACCAGGCCCCCCCCATCCAGGAATTCCTGTAGAATAATATAGCCAATCGCCATCAGAACCGGGCCCAGGTATGTTTTGAAGCGTGGTAGCAGGGACTGTTCCAGTAATTGCTCCTGTCCACCCTGGCCCCATTGTAATTTGAACACCATGAAACCAATTTGTGTTTTGCTGGGACCAACCACTTACGGTGTAGCAAAATTGAACGACTTGCCCTGGCTGATAACCACCGTTTACAGGCGCCGGCGATGAAGTTATAGAAGAGTTTAATAAACAGTCATTACAGTCAATATCATTGTCTGCAGCAATCGTGAAACTTGCATCAGTTGCAGTGGTTGTATTGCCACTAACTTGAACATAATACGTTTGACCAGCAGTAATTTGAGTAACAGTCAAAGTTCCAGTACCACCAGAAGGTAGAATCAAACAGCCTCTACCTAATAAATTCCCACATGTTCCGCTATATAGAGCAACATTAGCATTAGGGAATCCTGTAATTACAACGTTTGCAGTAGATCCACTTGCTGTAAAGGAATACCATGTATCCAATGCGAATGTTTGCATGTTACCACCGCCCTGACAACCAGTTTGGTAAACATAAGGATTCGCAGTTGTTGCTGCAACAGTTGTTTGACCAGATAAGGTTGTAGCTGTACCATTCTGCAGACCTGAAACACATGCGCCAGGGGTAGGAAGTGTACCTAAACTGATTGCTCCGGCACATCCGTCATTTGCAGGTTGTGCAAAAACGCTAAATGCCGATAAAACAGCAATTGAAAGCTGAAAAATTTTGTTCTTCAATAGCATAATTACTGTTTATTGATATTATTATTACGATAGTATTCTTTTTCTGTCGGATTCAATGTGTTATCAAACCCCTTCATTAAATATCCTTCTGGTGAAATTGACCAAATTGAAATGTAATAAATAGATTGATCATTCATTAAACAACTAGGAGCAATTGAAACACCTAAATTTGCAAGTTCAAGCCCAGATTTCAATTCGATTTCAGAACCATCATTTAATGTTATTAAATTTCTTTTTGATTCAAAATAAGATCCACAAAAATCAGCCGAACTAAAAACTGCAGTTATTTGTTCAGTTGTGTATTGATCCCCTATTTTTTTTATTTCAAAAGTCGATTGCGAAAGCGCAATTACGCAAAACATCATAAATAATGACGAGAGTATTATTTTTTTCATAAGATAATTTTAGAATTAATCTTTTTTGATTATTTCCTCATTTTTTTGAGGAGATTCTATTTTTTTAGAGCGAACCGGCTTTACACGTTTGTCAATTTTATTGACCTTAGAAATGCGCTGCTGTTGTAGTTGTGGATTGGGATTTTCTTGTGTAACAGTTTCTTGAACTTGCCCAATGGAGATTGATGACATGAACAAAAAACCGAATAATAAGGCGTTTTTCATAGTTACGTTATAATAATTGTTTTAGACTTAACGCAAATATAATAATTGGGTTGCCTTATTTTAAGGAAAAAGTAAAATTAAATACAATTTTATTATAAAATTGTTGAAATTTGAACAGTCTCTAATTATCAGTTTTCAAAAATTGACTGTATTTTTCTTTAAAACGATTAAGTCTAGGAAGTGAAACACTTTTTACATATGGATTATCGGGATGTGTTTCTTCGTAGTTTTGATGATAGATTTCAGCTTTATAGAATTTAACTAATGGCACTACTTCAGTAGTAATTTTCGGAAATGCTTTTTCCTTGAGCAATTTTTCAATGTATTTTTCGGTGAAGGCTTTTTCTTGATCATTTTCATAGAAAACAATAGATCTGTATTGAACTCCAAAATCTGGCCCTTGTTGATTGAGCGTGGAAGCGTCGTGTGACCCAAAAAAGGCTTCAAGTAATGTGTTATAATTTACTTTTGAAGAGTCATAATAAATTTTAACTGTTTCAGCATGTTTTGATTTACCAGAACAAACAAGTTCATACGTAGGATTTTTCTCACTTCCTCCAGAATAGCCTGATACAACTTCTTCGACTCCTTCTATCGATTCAAAAATAGCTTCTACACACCAGAAACATCCCGCTGCGAAATAGGCGGTTTGAAGGGAATCAAGATTTTTTGAAATTTTATTTTCAGATTTTACCGGTTCACTAACTTGAGAACAAGAAGTTAGAGCAATAAACAATAATGGAATTAAAATATACTTAGTCATAATTTAATAACGAATGAAGTCTGTATTTGTTTGATTAAGGCTTATAAGTCGTCCTTTTCCTCGTCGGCATCATCTCCTCTTAAAGCACGATATCTTTTACGCGCTTCAACAGAATGTAAACTTCCTTTGAAATCAAACAACAAAGTTTTATAAAATTCAGATGCTTTTTCCTTATCGTTCAAATGATTCTCATAGATATCGCCAAGTTGAAAAAGAGCATCATCAGCTAATATATCTTCTTTATAGTATTTCAATAATTCTTCTAGAAAGGAAATAGCTTTTGTCCAATTTCCTTGAAGTTGCATAGCTTTCGATTTACGAATTAGTATTTCATCTCCTAAACTATGGTATGGAAAAGTTGAGATTATGCTATCAAATAGAATAAATGCATCTACATATTTATGTTGTTCGATTAATAAGTCACCATTTGCAAACCAAGTCATTGCTTGATAATTGCTGTCTAATCCAAAGTTGTCAGTAATCAAAATCGACAATTTCAAAGCGTCATTTGCAATCAATTTTGATGTTGATTCTTTCAAAACTCCTAATTGTGATTGCGCAAAATCAAATTCCCCGTCATAATAAAAAATTCTAGCATTTTTGAATTTCGCTTCGTGGCCGATTGGTTCAAATTTTAATTCACTCTCAATTTGCATATACAATAACGATGCTTCCCAAATATCACCATGTAAAACATGAATATCTGCTAGCTGCATTTTTAATTCTGCTTTTTGCATATCCGTTATTCCAGGAATCAACAGTGCTTCAGTTAATAAAGTGATGGCCTCTGTTGATTGGTTGGCATAAAAAGCTTGAATATGACACAGTTCAATAATTAAAGGAACAGATGATCTCTTTTTACCAACACGAATTAAGGTAGATTGATATTCAGAAATAGTTGTTTGTAATTCTTCAATGGAATAATCTCTATTAGTCGTAACTTCTAAAAATCGGGTATTCAAAAGTGCATTTTCTGCTTGATAATAGTATAGTTTATCATTCCCAAGTAAAGTGACATATTTAAATGCCTTTCGAGCTGTTTCGTATGCTTTATTTTCAACACACATTTTCCCTAATTCCAAAACACTTCTTCCTTGTTCGTTTAATCTTTTGTCTAATGCTTGAACTTGAACTAAGGCTCCAGAAAAATTCTTATTTTGAATAAACAACCAGATTAGCATTTCTGAATAAACTGATTCATTTGGTTTCTTTTGTATTCTTTCAAGCAACGAATTTTTGAGGAAATTGTACTCCTTAGAATCAGCATCAGAAAAGTCAATTTGGCGGGTTAATACTGTTTGAATTGTTGAAGCATAGCTGGACTGAAAATCAATTAAATCAAGATACTCATTAATCATTTTTTCAGTTTGCCCTAACGCGCCATATAATTCTGCGAATTGAAAATGCAATGGATAAGTATCCTTAAGTATTTTCCTCCCTTTTTCAATTGTCGCGAAAGCTAAATCATTCCTTCCTTTTGATTTAAAAGCATTGAATAGGGCAATGATAGAGGCAGGATCTGCTTCCAAATTATCAATTAATTCAGTATAAATTTTTTGAGATTTATCAATTTCCTTGTTGTCTTCATAAAACTGACCAAGAAGGACTTTATATTCAATGTCATATTTGTTTAACGAACCTTGTTTCTTAAGTAGTTTTTCTGCTTCTTTGATATCTCCTGTTTGATTTAAGCAATCATAATAGCGGTTGAAATTGAATTTGGAAGGGTCTTTTTCATAAATTTTAACGTAGTAAATTTTCGCTTTTTCAAAGTCCCCATTAGAATAATAATGTTGCGCCAATTGTTGATCTGTTTCTCCTTGCGAAAAAGAAAAAATAGAAATACCAATAAATATTATTCCCAACAAAAATTTCATGGTCGACTGATAAGCAATTATTGTACCTTCTTATTTAATAAACTTAATGAAAAAGTATTTATTTCATCTTGAATGTCATTGAAAGTTCTCAATGTTGATTCTCTTAAAGAAATATAATCTAAAAGTGAATTGTTTAATTTCTCTACTTTATCTTTTTCAAAGTTAATGTGAGAAGCATATTTATCTCTTTCTCCATTGCCGTTGTCGATATCTAGTTTTAACTTTTTCAAAACTATTTTTTCAGATTCTATGTCATTTGATAATTGAATAAAAAATAAATTGAGTAGGCCGAATGATTTTCTCATCTTATTATAAGCATCTAGTTTTCTAGCGAAATTTAATTCAAGAGTGTCAGATTCGTAATTCATTTTTATTCGAGAATCAGTTGTGTTGGCAATTGTGGAAAATTCAGAAATTGAAGAAAAATTATTTTCTGCAAGAATGGTATGAAAACTATCCAACGATTTATCCATTTCCTCAATTGAATGAATCTGTTCGCCTTTTTTAAGGTCTGTACAAGAGAATAAACCAATCAAAACCAATAAAATAAATGGATATTTCATTATTGAATTTTATATCTTATAGGATTAATATTCAGTTAATTTATTTCTGAAAACCCAGTGAATTTGTGCAAAACTTCGGGGATACGAATACTATTTTCTGTCTGATGATTTTCTAACAATGCAGCAACAATTCTTGGAAGTGCCAATGCACTGCCATTTAAGGTGTGACAAAGTTGAGTTTTCTTGTCGCTATTTTTGAATCGTAATTTTAACCTGTTTGCTTGAAACGTATCAAAGCGTGAAGCAGAACTTACTTCTAACCATTTATCTTGAGCAGCAGAATACACTTCAAAATCATATGTTATTGCGGATGCAAAACCAGTATCACCGCCACAAAGTCTTAATATTCGATATTGCAACCCTAATTTCTCTAATAATCCTTTTATATGATCAATCATTTCACTTAATGCTTTATCAGCATTATTTGGGTGCTCTATTCGAACAATTTCTACTTTGTCAAATTGGTGTAATCGATTCAGTCCTCTCACGTCGCTACCATATGAACCAGCTTCTCTTCTAAAACAAGGTGTATATCCTGTCAGTTTTATCGAAAAATCATCTGAAGGCAAAAGCACATCACGGTAAATATTGGTTAATGGAACTTCAGCCGTCGGAATCATATAAAATTCATCTTCAGGCATATAGTACATTTGTCCTTCTTTATCCGGCAATTGACCTGTACCATAAGCACTTGCTTCATTAACCATTAAAGGAGGGATAAATTCTTCATATCCAGATTTGTCTGCTTCATCTAAAAAGAAGGCAATTAGAGCACGTTGTAATTTCGCTCCTTTTCCTCTATAAAAAGGAAATCCTGCACCCGTTACTTTTACGCCTAATTCAAAATCGATTAGATTATATTTCTTCGCTAAGTCCCAATGTGGTAAAGCAGCAAAGTTGAAAACAGGAGCTGACCCATATTCAAAAACAGTTTCATTATCTAATTCATTCTTCCCAATTTTCACATGTTCATTCGGAACATTTGGAATTGTATATAACAGTTGAGTTATTTCTTTGTCATAGATATCTACTTTAGCTTTGAGCTCATTTTCAACCACTTTTAGTTTAGCCGTTTTTTCTTTAGCTATAATTGCCTCATTTTGTTTCCCTTTTTTGAAAAGGTCACCAATTTCTTTAGCCAATTGATTCAATTCAGCAGAAGTAGATTCTAATTCAGTTTTTGAGTTTCTCCAATTTTGATCTGTATCCAGAATTTTATTGAGCGTTTCAGTTGCATCAATATTTCTTTTTTTAAGCCCTTCAATTATGGCTTCTTTTTCATTTCGAATACGTGTTATCTCGAGCATTATTGTTTGATTTTGTGTTGCGAATTTAATAATAAATTGCGATTTATATTTTCAATTTGTAAAAGCAAAAAAAAAGGCGAACATAACTGCTCGCCTTTATAATCTTATGTGCATTCAATTAAGCTTCAGCAGTCTCAAAAGGGATAACTGATACAAACGAACGATTTTCTTTTTTTCTACGGAATTCTACTAATCCATCAGTCAAAGCATATAAAGTATGGTCTTTACCAATACCTACATTTTGACCTGGATGATGATGTGTTCCTCTTTGACGAATAATAATGTTACCTGCAATTGCAGCTTGACCACCAAAGATTTTAACACCAAGTCTCTTGCTATGAGATTCACGACCATTTTTCGAACTACCCGCTCCTTTTTTATGTGCCATTGTTTCTAAATTTAATTCCAATTAGATTGGAAAGTTTTTATTACGCTTTAATGTTCTTAATGGTAATCGCCGTAAAACTTTGACGGTGTCCATTTTTCTTTTTATAACCTTTTCTTCTTTTCTTTCTGAAGACGATTACTTTGTCACCTTTCACATGATCAATGACTTCTGCAGTTACCGAAGCACCTGCTATAGCTGGGGCGCCAACTGTGATCTTTCCTCCATCTTCAACTAAAAGAACACGATCAAAACTAAGTTTTGAACCTGCCTCAGCTGCTAAACGGTGTACAAAGATCTTTTGGTCTTTTTGCACTTTAAATTGCTGCCCTGCTATCTCTACGATTGCGTACATATAGCTTGTTTTTA
>VFKM01000015.1 GCA_009885545.1 Flavobacteriales bacterium | reverse complement strand
TTCAGAATTCAATGTATCAACTGATTTTCCGACATAATCCCCTTGTATCGGCAAATCTCTTTGAAAACGGCGGTCGATTAAAACGAGTAATTCAACTTTTTTCGGTCGACCAAAAGCTAACAATGCATCTAAACCAGACCGAATAGTTCTTCCGGTATATAATACATCATCTACTAGAACTACATTCTTATTTTCAATAACGAAATCGATGTTTGTTGCACTTGGAATCAATGGTTTTTCTCTTCTTCTAAAATCGTCTCGGTAAAAGGTAATGTCTAGATTTCCACAAACGATTTCTTTTCCTAGAATTTCTTCCAATTGTGATTTTAAACGTGCAACGACGTTAACACCTCTTGGTTGAAGTCCAATTAAAACAGTATTCGAGAAATCGGTGTGAGATTCAATAAGTTGATAGCAAAGTCTATTGAGTGTTAGTTCAAAATGTCGTTTGTTTAGAATGACTTGCTTTTCCATTTCAACAAAGATAAGAGTTTTCATTTTATAGCTTCGATCTTTGGAAATCTTTTTCTCACTATTTAAAAAACAGTGTTCTTTTCACAATGAAAAAAACAATTAAACAGTTGTGAAAAACAGCTCACTTAAAAATCCTATCCATTTAATCAACGAATTGAACAGTTGAGGTTATTTTGAGGGATTCACTCTAAATGAATTGTATCTTTAATCTAGTAGTGGTAGCGAAATACAAATTTTTCCACAAATTGTTTTCGTTTGTTTTTGGTTTAGGTTAATCGGTCTTCAATTATTTCTTTTGACTTGTTCAACAGGGATAATTGAAGACCGATTTTTTTATCCTCCTTTTTTCGTCACTTTATAGTTTTCCTTCACCAACAAATCATATACTTTGTCTTTGAAATTTCCTTGAATTAAAATTTCGTTGTCTTTGACTGAACCACCAACGCCACATTTGCTTTTTAGTAATTTCCCCAATTCTTTCAATTCTTCTTCAGGGCCTACAAATCCTTCAACCAATGTTACCTCTTTACCACCACGTTGTTTTTTATCGATTGACACATACAATTTCTGTTGGTTATTGGGTTTTGACTCTACACTTTCTTCTTCCTCAAATTCGTATTGAAAATTTGGGTTTGTTGAATACACAATGTTTAATTTTTCCTTTTTTGCCATTAGTACTTTTCAATTAGTGTTGCACGAATATCATCAGTAATTACTGCATCAGGATTTTTATTTAATGCAGATCGAATTCCTTTAGGTGAACGAATATCAAATATAAAAACATCTTTACCAGAAAATTTAATTTTATCAATTTCATTTTTATCAAAATCACTATTTCGAACAATGTATCCTGAAATTGAAGGAAACAGATTGTTGTAAGTATCAAATTCATTTAGACTGTAAATGGAGAAATCAACTAAATATCCAGCAGTGATAAAAGGTAAAACCCATTGATCATAGGCCAAAACGCAATGTATATTAAATTCCTTCTCGCTTTGAATACCAAGAGAATTTAGTTCTAGTATCACCTTATCAATATCGACAAATAATGCAGAGCAAGCGTTGTAATGACGTAAATCAAGGAAGATTTCTTTCCCTTGAAACAAAGAGAAATCTAAATCTTTTAATTGTACAAGTTTTTCTTTATGCATGGTGCTGTATTCAATTAAAGCCAACTCATTGTCTGTTAAATCATTTATGCAGCCAGACCCATTTGTTTCCTCATCTAAAAGCGCGTCATGAAACAACCACAATGTTCCATCCTTCGAAAGTTGAAGATCCATTTCAACCCCGTCACAACCTTCTATTGAAATTGCAAACTCAACTGCTTCTTTGGAATTGTCATGGTAGACTGAATTCAAAATTTTCAAACCTGTTGCACCGTGACCAATAACTTCTATTAGACTGAATTCCTTTTTCTTAGAGCAAGAAGCCAATAAAAATACTATTAAAATAATTCTACCAAACATATGATATACCGATATTTCCATTAAACCCTAATGAATTCACACCTTCTTTTTTCTCTTTGATTTGATTATAAAACCGTTCATTTAATAATCCCCCATTTACTTCCAAAGAAAACCGCATTTTTACCCCAACTTCCAAGCGTGTTCCAAAATAAACTTCATTCCAATTAGTGTAATGACTAGAACTTGCGTTTATTTTCAAGATTGAGTGAGCGTAAGATAGTTGAGGGCCCAATTTGATTTTATCTTTATTCAAGAAAAAATAAGTAGATCCAACACCAACCTTTGGAAAAAAACGTGATTGAAAAATAGTACGGTTAATCCCTATTTCGGCAGTACAAAACGGAATTAATTTTTCATAAATTCTAGCATATCGAAAGCCAGTAAAAAAATCGAGTCGTGTCATTCCAATTTGGAAACTGAATGAATTTTTTAGAGAATCTTGAGATTTTAAGGCGCCTGAATTAAAAAGAAATAATATCGTTAGGTATAAGAAATATCTCATGAACCAAAGATAAGGAAAGAATTAAAAGACATTTACAATTTTGGGCACTTTTTACAATGAATACCGTGCTTTTTGTATTTCTTACAACAGTCTTTTTTCTTGCTACATGAGCAATTAGAACAGGGAGTAAACTGCTGAAATTCTTTTTGAGCTTGTTTTATTTCTTGCTTCATCCTTATTTAGAATAATTCCAAACAAAGATATATTTAATTCTTTAATCTGCACCATTGAATTTAAAATTTTAACCAAATTGAGGCAGTATTACAGATTAATCACTTTTAATCCAATTAAGCCAAAGTGTACAATTGATTAAAAAAGAGCAAGTTAAAACGCAGACTATTTACAATCGCTTATTCGCGATTGAGTAAAATCTCAACTGTAAATAGTGACTTATTATCAGATAAATTTTCTATTTGATAATTCAACTTATTTTCTGATTTGATCCTCATTGTTAGAAATCCTAATCCCGCTCCACCTTTTTTAGATAAGAATCCATTAGACAAAACCTTCATATAAAGCTCTTTCAATTCTTGACTTTCTAGGTTATTGATTCTATTTAGGTATTCAATAAGAATCTCTTTATCTTCATTTTGAATAATATTACCAAAAACAATTTTATAAGACGTTGCATTTTTACAGAGAAACAAAAATGCCAATTGCCTATTCAAATCATCTTTCTCACCATGTGAACGTATGTTTTGAAGCCCTTCGATTAGAATTGAAAAAACTCTTTTTATCAACTTCTTAGTGTCTCCACCAGAAACCATAATCTCTTCTACTCCATTCGCTATGCTATTGGTTAAATCTTGAGAGAAAACACCAAAATGATTTACAGCAATCGTCCTCTGTTCTTCTTTAGAGAAATTTTCTAAATACCCTAAATACGAATTTCGAATATCCGATGCCATTACGCTATTTAAAGTGTCTACCATTTAGCTTTTCTATCTTTAGAATTAAGATATAACTTTAAATAATAGTTAACGAATCAAATGAATAATACCATGTTTTAAATTACCATCTGGCTCTTTTAGCAGGTATGTATATACTCCTTCGGTTAATTTTATTCCAGATTTATCTATCCCATTCCAATCGTTCAGGTAATTATCTGTCTCTAAAACAACTTCTCCCCATCTATTAAGAATAACCAAACTAGAATTTGGCTTTAGACCTTGAATAAAAAATACACTATTTACATCGTCTTCATTTGCTGTAATAACATTTGGAATGATTAATTCTCCATAAACTGAAATTGTATTTGACACACTCGAAACGCATCCATTAGCATCTATTATATATAAAGTAACAATGTAATCCCCAACCGAATTGAACGCATATTGAGCATTCGTACTACTAATTTCTTGTTCGTCAATGGTCCATGTTGAAACTAGCGATGAACCTACAGAAGTATTCGTGAAATCAACGTTTTCAGAAAGAATAGCAACATCAGGACTCCATGTAAAAGATGCAACAGGAGGAACTGGATCTACAAGGTTTATTGGTCCATATGTACTTGTACAAGCATAACTATCGGTAGCTGTCAACGTGTAACTTCCTGCATTTAAATCAGTGATATCTAGCGTAGTTTGAGTTGTACCTGTCCACGCATAAGTTATAGGCTCTGATCCAGTCACATTTATTCCAGAAATTGAACCATTTACCAAACATGTTATATCATCAACAACAAGGTTGGCGATTGAAATTACTGGTAAAATTGAACCTGTCAAAGTAATTGTTTGTTGATCAAAACAACCTGCAATATCTGTAACGGTTAAAACATAATCGCCCGCTACCAAACCAGATATATCCAAGGTATTTATAAGTGGATCATTATTCCACATATACGTATATGCCCCGAAACCACCTACCACTTGCACATCCATTATAGCTCCGTCACTTTGACCGCAATGTTCAGGGCTCAATACCATTAAACTCATGTCAATCATTGGTGCATTCAATTGTGTAATATAAATTGTAAATGACTCAGAACAACCCTGATCATCACTTGCAGTAATTGTATATGTTCCAAAAGGTAAACTAGATATATCTAAAGTACTTGCATTATATGTTCCTGTACTATTAGTCCAATTAACAACAGAATTAATTCCGCCGACCAAAAGAATTCCAGATACTGTTCCAGTATTAGATGAACACGCTGTTTGTGTAACTACAATGTCATCTAAGTCTAAATCAAAAGGAACCAACGGATTGACTACATATGGTGAAGAGTTATAAGTACATCCATTTGCATCTGTTACCGTTAACACATATGTTCCAGCAGCTAATCCTGAAACATCGAGTGAATTTCCACCCCCATTTGACCAGCTATAAGTAAGTCCAGTTCCTGATGCTGTAATTCCAGAAATTGTACCGCCTGTGCCGTCACACATTATATTAGTTACAACTGCACCCGTTTCAACCAAATTAGGTCCACCAGAATTTGATACCAAATACGGTCCGCCATTCACAGTACAGCCATCTTGATCTAAAACAGTTAAAGAATAACTTCCAGCAGATAAGTTAACGATATCTAATGTAGCTTGCGATGTTCCTGTCCAAGAATAAGTATAAGTTGGTGAACCACCCGAGATTGTAATTCCAGTAATACTTCCATCTGCAAGATTGCAATTTTCAGGAACAATTACCATTGCTCCAATTGAAATAGTTGGACCAACAGTAGTTGGAATAATATGTGGTCCAGATGAAATTGTGCAATTATTAACATCTGTAACGACTAAAGTATAATTTCCTCCACTTTGATTCGCTATATCTAATGAAACACTTGAAACAGCATTCCAAGTATAAGTTAAACCAGTACCAGTTGCCGTTATTCCGTTAATTGCACCATTTGAGTTCCCACAAGTTGCTGGGGTAATATCAATAGCACTTATATCAACCGAAGGTCCAGAAATATATGTTAAATTATAAGGCCCAACAATTGATTCGCAACCTGCATCATCTGTAACAGTTAATGTATATGAACCTGCAGTTAAATTCAAAGCATCAACATTTGCTCCACCTGAATTTGACCATGAATAAGTTAAATTAGAACCTATTGCTGTAATTCCTGTAATAGAGCCAAAAGTTCCATTACATAGCTCATTCTGCAAAATAATACCTGAAACATCTATTACTGGTCCAGATAAATTAGCGATATCATAAGGTCCAGAAATTGCAACACAATTGTAAAAATCTGTCACAGTTAAAGTGTATTGACCAGTGGCTAAATTTGATATATCCATTGTCGTTTGTGCAGTATTCGACCAACTTATTGTATAAAGTGGCGTACCGCCAACAATTGTTAAACCACTAATACTTCCGTTTCCTTGATTACAATTTTCATTCAATATATCTATACTGACAGTGCTAATTGATGGTCCAGTAAAAGATGGGATAATGTGTGGTCCAGAAGAAATCGTACAGTTATTAATATCTGTTACAACTAAGGTATAAGAACCTCCAACTTGAGAAGACAAAGTCGTTGATGGCGAAGCAATTGCATTCCAAGTGTATGTTAATCCAGTTCCTGATGCTATAATACCTGAAATTCCACCATTCGCATTACCACATGTTTCTGGAGTAATTAATATTCCGGTTGCGTTAACAGTTGGACCAGCTGTAATACCAACATTATAAGGGCCCGATGTTGCTGTACATCCCACGCCATCGGTAACTGTCAACGTATATGCACCAGCTACTAAATTTGTTGCATTTAATGCTGAGCCACCTGAATTTGACCATGAATAGGTTAAACTTGTTCCAGTCGCAGTAATTCCTGTAATAGAACCTAAAGTCCCATTACATAGTTGATTTTGAACCACAACTGCAGTTGCATTAATAATAGGTCCAGAAGTACCCACTAAAGTATGAGGTCCATCCGTATCCGTGCAACCGTTAAGATCTGTTACAGTTAAAGTATAAGTTCCAGCTGGGATATTCGTATAGTCAGGTCCTAATGTTGCTGTACCACTCCAAGAATAGGTATAAGTTGGTGTACCACTATTTACAGTTAAACCAGTAATTGAACCAGCAGAAATACAATTGGGATTTGTAAGAACAGCAACACCGCTAATAACCGGCCTTGGATTTACAGTTACTTTAACCGGAATTCTAAAAGTCCCTGGACAGACACCTACGTAATAGGTATAAACTCCTGCGGCAAGAATTGGTAAAGGGATAGTATATGTCAAACCTGTTCCTAAAGAAGCACCGCCGAATGGCACAGAATACCAATTTAATGTTCCTGGTAATGTTCCTGTAACTACAGCTGTTAAGGTAGGATTTGTGCCTTGGCAAATTGTTACATTATTAGCTGTATAATTGAAAATAGTACTAGCAGGATTTATAACTCCAGCAGCTCCATTAGTAGCTCCATTTACATTAAATTCTGTTAATTGTGAGGAATTTGTAGTTCCTGAAACACCTCCGATAAACGATTGAACTGGAGTACCCGAAGTAATAGTAACATTACCACCTCCGCCTCCGCCTCCAGGTCCTGATGCCTCTGCAGCCGCTCCTGACCCAATGATTAGTAGTTGATTCCCTCCATTGCCTCCATTCGCTGTCATAGCAATAGTTGCAGGAATTGCAGCACTATTTTTAACATATATAGATCCTCCAGCACCTCCACCTCCAGCACCATCATTTCCTTTTTTGTTTGTTGTGGATGGGACACCACTCACAGGTTCATTTAATGGATTTGTATTTTGTCCTACAGCACCATTTGATTCTAAACTTCCAGTTCCACTTACAGTTCCATAAGAAACAATATACACGATACCACCACCAGCGCCACCAGCTCCAGCTTGACCTGAATCTTCTTCACCAGCGCCACCGCCTCCTCCCATAAATAAACGAGTGGCATCATACAACAAAGGATGACCTCCTAAACCTCCATTTTCTCTTCGGGCATTTCCACCCCAAATAACTTCATTTGGACCATTTGTAGTTAATCCATTTTGATTTGTCGTTGATAAAGAATAACCTCCTCTACCTCCACCAGAACTTGAAGTTCCTCCAAAACCAGTTAATTCTAGCTCCCATGGTCCATTCCCAAAGGCAGTTGTTGGCACACCTTTACCAGTAAAAGTACCAGCTCCTATATTAGCACCTCCTCCGCCACCAGAATTAGAATGACCGCCGCCACCTCCACCATTTGCAGGTGCTCCCCTTCCAAATTCTGAATATAAAGCTGCATATTCTGTAGTGTAACCGCCAATTCCTTCTCCTTTTCGAGCGCCATCTGAACCGGTAAACGTTCCGAGATAAGTACTCCCGTTTCCGTCCCCGTTGCTATGAACTGCTGGAGAACCAGTACCGATACCAGGATTATTTGCTAATGCACCCCTAAAGCCATAAGCGCTTGCAGTAATTTTTGCTCCTGCATTGATTACTAAATAACCGTTCACTTCCATTGCAACGACACCACCAATTTGGCCATTCCAAGCAGTTGGAATAATTGATGTAGCAGCATTCAAAGTCAAATCTTTGAACCGTGGTATTCTAACAATTTGAGTATGACCAGCAGAGGTATAAGAATTTTGTAAAGCACAAGTTAAATTTATTGTATTTGCGCCGGATACACTTAAAACCTCCCTAAGCTCATATTTTCCTGCACTATTATAATCCCCAGGAAGAGCAATTTGTCCCCAAAGATGTTGAAACTGAGGCCAAGAACCATCCCAAGTATGACCCCATGGTGT
>VFKM01000132.1 GCA_009885545.1 Flavobacteriales bacterium | reverse complement strand
TCTTGACCTTGAAAACTGTCGATTGTGCTGATTCTTAATGCTAATTTTAAGGATTCTTTTGCCAATGTAACTTGACCTGAATAAGGTGAAATTACAGCGGTTTGATTCACTTCTAAATTTTCTTTTTCAATGATTTTCAAAATAACATCTACTTCACCTTTATTCATTAAACTATTTCCATCTGGACCACGTTCTTCATCAAAACCTGCGCCTGCTGTGTCATAAAAAGTGATATGTTCTCCAGTGTTTGATAAATGTGAAGGTGTTTTTAATTTCCCATCATAAAAATAATCGTTGGAAAATTGTGCGATTGCTTCTCGCATTCGATATTGAGTATCCAACAAATATACCTGTGATATTTTGGAAAAACATACTTCTAGAATTGAATGTCTCAAGCCTAATTGAGCGGCTTTATCAGAAAGGATTGTAGGAGGCAATTGTAAATGATCTCCCGCCAAAATTACTTTATCTGCCAGTGGAATAATGCACCAAGCAAGCGGCTCTAAACATTGTCCTGCTTCGTCAATTATCAACGTTTGATATTCAAATTTTTGAACTTGACCGTCCATCAAACCGATTGGTGTACCAAGAATTACTCGTGCATTTTCAAATAATTGCTCTTCGTTATAATTTTGAATATCCTTTATTTCCTTTCGAATACTTTTTACTTCTTTTATAAGCAAATTTCGTTGTTCACGCTCTTCTTTTCCAAAACGACGTTTGTATTGATTCGCCATTTTACGAAATTCAACCGCTCGTATTTTAAGCTTTTTAATTTCTTTTTCTTGTTTACTGTCTTTTAGTTTTCCTTCTGGTGTAAATGGGAAAATTTGCGCATTGACTTTTGTATTATTTCCAACTCGAATGAAATTGATGTTTTTATCAATTAGTCCTGAAGCGATGTTATCAACAGCAGTATTACTCGGTGCAGAAACGAGTATTTTTTCACCCTTTTTCACCAACTGAAGAATTGCTTCTATAAGAGTAGTCGTTTTACCCGTACCTGGAGGACCGTGAATGATTAGTATTTCTTCAAAGTCCTGGATATGTTTTACAGCATTTTGTTGACTTTCATTTAAATGAAGGTTATAAAAGTTTTCAATTGAGTTTGGTGCAGCTTGCTGGTTTTGTTTTTCAACTGTTTGAGCAAAATGTATTTTGTTGAATAAGGTTTGTTGACTCGAATGAAGCTTAAGTTCGTTCAGTGCCTTTTTCATTAAGGTAGTAGTGCGCGTATCAGGTGTTAATTTAATTCCAACGCCATCGTCTTCTATCCAATCTGGGAAATCAGGAGCAAAAAGTCGAATTTCTCCCTGCTTACCATCTAAATTTAAAAGCATTCCTTTAATTGGTTCTTCTCCTTGACAAAAACATTCAATCGCCATTCCATCTCTGAAATTTCCTGTTTCAGCTGGAAATGGAATTCTGAAGTTGAGTTCTGGATAATCCGCATATCCAAATGTCTTTCTATTAATTCGAATTGGGTGAATCGCTAATCCTTCAGCTTTAAGTGATTTTAAATTGTGCTGCTCATCAAGTTGAAAGCGTTTGGTTTGCTCCAGTTCTTCAAATTCTAAACAAGAAAGAAGTGTATTTAAATAAGGATTGACTGTTTCCACTATTCAAAATTAAGATTTTAAACTTTTGGTTATTCAACTAAATGAAATATTCAATGAATTAGTTTGGATATTCATCGTTAATAAAATAAAAAAATACAAAAGGCAACTCGTCGATTTATTAACCGTTATTACTATGCAAGCATATTATTAATTACTAAATCCTAAACGTTATGAAAGCTCTACTCAAACTATCAGCCCTACTTTTTGTAATGATGTTTAATGCTCAATCAGCTAACTCAGCAATTTGCACTGCATTGGGAAATGGGAATTGGTCTAATCCAGCGAACTGGAGTTGTGGAACAGTTCCTAGTTGTGGTGATTTGATATTAATTCCATCTGGTATTACAATTAATGTAGATATACAAGTTGATCTTGATGAAAATTCTTCTCCAGCATGCAGCACAGCTACTTATATAGTCGTATTTGGTACGCTTCAATTTGTAACTGGAAATAAAATAAGTTTAGCATGTGGGTCTGGTGTAGATATTATGCCTGGAGGGTCCATGCTTCCTGGTGGCGGTGGCGGCTCTTCAAACTGGTTGAAAATTTGCAACATTGTTGTTTGGCAAACTTCACATGGGCCAGTTATTGGATTTGTTCATTTTGGGAGTCCGATTCCATTACCGGTTGAATTTTTAAGTTTTTCTGTTAGTGAATCTGGAAATGGAGTAAAATTAGAATGGGTAGTTGCAAGTGAAAGGGAAAATAAGGAATTTACTATTCAATCTTCAATTGATGGTAAAGCTTGGGATAATGTTATTACAGTTCCTTCGGTGGGTGATCATATTACGGAATACACATATGAGGAAATCGTTAATGTTAATACTGCAATATCATCTGTTATGTATTTTAAATTGAGTCAAACGAATTTAAATGGAGAAATTGTAATCCTTGATACAAAGAGTATCTCGGTTACTCAAAATTTAAGTTCTTTATATCCAAATCCTGTGAAAGTTGGTGAGCAAATTCATTTAATTATGAATGTTGAAAAAGGTGAAACATCGGAATTGCATTTTTTCAATGCTTTGGGTGAAAAGGTAAGTTCAGAAACAGTGATATTAATCGAAGGTCGAAACAATATCATTCTTGAAACGGCAAATATGGAGAAAGGAATTTATTTCATTAAGTTGTCTACTTCAATGAATAATGAAGTGAATAGGGTGGTTGTTAACTAAAAAAAAAGCCGCCCCTGGTCCCTGAGTTTATCGAAGGATCGAGGGACGGCTTTTTAATTGTCTTTATTACTTATACAGACGCGATCTTGTCAGACATATATTCTCCCGCTTTTAATTTCCCAACAATTTTTGAGAAACAATCTAGCGTATAATTTACATCTTCCAATGTATGCACTGCAGTTGGAATCAAACGTAAAATAATCATTCCTTTAGGTACAACAGGATAAACTACCATTGAACAGAAGATGTTGTAGTTTTCACGTAAATCAAAAATTAGATTTGTCGATTCAGGAATAGATCCATTCATGTAAACAGGTGTTACACATGAATTTGTTTCTCTGATTTCAAATCCTCTTTCAGTTAAACCAGTTTGTAAAGCTTTAGTAATTTTCCAAAGATTATCTTTCAACTCTGGTTGTGTTCTCATTAAATCTAAACGCTTTTGAGCTCCAATTACCAGGGGCATTGGCAAAGCTTTTGCAAATATTTGAGAACGCATGTTGTATCTTAAGTATTCAACAACTTGCTCATCACTAGAGATAAAACCACCAATTAATGCAAACGACTTCGCAAATGTTCCGAAGTAAACATCTATTCCATCTTGACAACCTTGCTCTTGACCAGTTCCACCACCTGTAGCGCCTAATGTTCCTATTCCATGCGCATCATCAACAAATAATCTGAAATTGAATTTTTTCTTCAAATCAACGATTTCTTTCAATTTACCTTGATCTCCGCGCATTCCGAAAACTCCTTCAGTAATCACAAGGATTGCTCCTCCTGTTTCTTCAGCTAATTTAGTAGCACGCTCTAATTGTTTTTCACAATCTTCAATATCGTTGTGTTTGAACACATATCTTTTACCCATGTGTAAACGAACACCATCTAAAATACAAGCATGTGATTCAGCATCATAAACAATAACATCTCT
>VFKM01000198.1 GCA_009885545.1 Flavobacteriales bacterium | reverse complement strand
TACATCCTGAAGCTGACACTCCGGTTACAGTGTATGTTGTAGTATTTAAAAGAAAGAATGGAGACCCATTAAAAGCACCATTGTCCCAAGAATAAGTCGAAGCTCCTGAACCAGATAAGGTCACTGAATTTCCAATACATATCTCTTGATCTACCCCAGCGTTGACAGGAGGTAAATTATTAACTGTAATTAACATGTCATCATTATTTGTACAGCCTTCCGCCGAAGTTCCAATAACTGTATAAGTCAGAGTCGTTGTTGGCATAAATGGAACACCGTCAAATACACCATTGGACCATGAATAAGATAAAGCTCCTGATCCACTTACAGATACTACAGTACCCGCGCAAATGATTTGATCAGATCCAGCACTTACAACAGGTAAAGCATTAACTGTTAATGTTGCTGTTCCCGAAAGTAGTTGCATTGCCATTGTAGCATCCTGAACGCTTGTCAAATTATAATTGAATACTCCGGGGGTTCCTAAACTTGGGGCAAATGATACTGAATTTCCTGTTATTGTTGTAATGGACTGCGTTGCTCCTCCATTAATATTATAAAAAAAAGTATAGGGTGCAGTTCCCATAAAACCATCAAAAATAATATTATAAGAACCAGAAACTCCAGCGCAAACTGCAGTTGTACCTGAAATTGTACCAGTAAGTTGTGCAAAACTTTGAAAGGATATTAAAAAAAATGTAGTAGTAAGCAGTCTCATATTTATCTTTTTAGATAATTGACAGACGAAGAATAAATCAAGCGGTTGCTCTTCAAATAAACGAAATATTACAAAAAGTTTACTTTACATCTCGGGCTTCGAAACACATTTTTCAACCATTATCAAAAAAATTTGTGTCTTTTTTAATTAAACAGTACTTTTACGTCAAATTAACTTAATTAACTATAACAAAATGAAAAAAGTAATCTTATTTGTAGCTGGTGCTGCACTAATCACAGGATCAATGGTTTCTTGTGGAAAATCTAGTAAAGGTAAAATGGATGGTGAATGGAAGATTGATTCTTGGATTTCAGAATCAACTGATACTTGGGGAGGAACAACAGATTCTGAAAAAATTAACGCAACTGGTGGAGCTATAACAATAACATCTACAAGCGCTGGTACAACTACTACACAAACAGGAACATTTACTAATTCAACATATACTATTTCTAAAGATGGTACTTGGAGCAACGCTATTACTACTACTTTTACTGAAACAGTATGGGGAACTGTAGTAACATATAATACAACTATGACTGCATCTGGTACTTGGGATTTCTTAACTGGTGTTGGCGAATTTAAGAAGAATGAAAGAGTTGTATTTAATACATTATCTTCAACTAACACAGATATAACAACAACTGGTGGAACTTCTACTACTAATACTTCTACTGATACATATAATGAAGGAGAAAATTCTCAAGTTTTTGTTATTACTGAGTCTAAAAAGAAATCATTAATATTAAATTCTGTTCAAGATAATAATTATACTTCATCTGGTGGTTCTACAGGTGGAAGTACTAATAACACTACTATTACACTTATACAAGAATAATTTTTCTTATGATTTTATAAGAGGCGCTATTTATTAGCGCCTTTTTTTGTTAACACTATTTTGTTATCGAAAATAAATACAAACTTCCACAAATTAAGGTAGCCTATTTAAAGTTGAAATGGTAAAGTTTGAAATTTATTATTTTATAAATAAATCTTAAAAAATAAAAGTTAATCCATTTGAACAAAATAAATCCTTTGTTTGTTTGTTTACAGAACAATAAGCAATAAATTTGCTTCGAGTAAAATTGTATGATAGAATATAAAGCAGGTCCAAAATTAGAGCAAATTCAGATTCCATCTGATATGCGTTCGAAATTCACAATAAATGATCTTCCTGAAATTTCAGATGAAGTGCGTCAATATATCGTGGATGTTATTTCCGAAATTGGGAATAGTCATTTTGGTGCTAGCTTAGGTGTTGTAGAATTAACTGTGGCCTTGCATTATGTATTCAATACACCTTATGACCAGTTAGTTTGGGACGTTGGGCATCAAGCTTACGGACACAAAATACTGACTGGACGTAGAGATCTTTTTCATACAAATCGTTTAAAAGGCGGTATTTCTGGTTTTCCAAAACGTTCTGAAAGCGAGTTTGATGCCTTTGGTGTTGGACACTCATCTACTTCAATTTCTGCTGCTTTAGGAATGGCTGTTGCAAGTAAATTCAAAGGAGAAAAAGATCGCCATCACATAGCAGTAATCGGTGATGGGGCAATGACGGCAGGATTAGCTTTTGAAGGAATGAATCATGCAGGATTTGAAAAAGATGCTAATTTGTTAGTTGTCTTGAACGACAATTGCATGTCGATTGATCCAAATGTTGGTGCTTTAAAGGAATATTTAACGGATATCACAACATCACATACCTATAATAAAGTTAAGGATGAAGTTTGGAAATTATTAGGAAAAGTTTCCAAATTTGGTCCAGATGCGCAATCCGTTGCTTCAAAAATCTCTAGCGCTTTAAAAGGGTCATTATTGAAACAAAGTAATTTGTTTGAAGCGTTGAACTTTCGTTATTTCGGTCCAGTTGATGGGCATGATGTAATTGGTTTAGCAAAAGTTTTAGAAGATTTAAAAGATATTCCTGGGCCAAAGATTTTACATTGTATTACTCGAAAGGGTGCAAAATACAAGTATTCTGAGGAAGGTAATCCAACGAAATGGCACGCTCCAGGTGTTTTCAATAAAGAAACAGGAGAAATTGTTAAGATTGTTCCAAAATCACCTCAACCGCCAAAATATCAAGATGTTTTTGGTCATACTATTGTTGAATTAGCTGAGAAAAATCAAAAAATAATGGGTGTTACTCCTGCTATGCCTTCTGGTTGCTCTTTGAATATTATGATGGAAGCGATGCCTGATAGAGCATTTGACGTGGGAATTGCAGAACAACATGCGGTGACATTTTCAGCAGGTTTGGCAACACAAGGAATGATTCCATTTTGCAATATCTATTCTTCTTTCATGCAGCGCGCATATGATCAAGTTTTACATGATGTTGCCATTCAAAATTTGAATGTTGTATTTTGTTTAGACAGAGGTGGACTGGTTGGCGCTGATGGAGCAACCCATCATGGTGCTTATGACCTATCTTTCATGAGAAACATTCCAAATATGATTGTTGCAGCACCTATGAATGAAGCAGAATTGCGCAATATCATGTTTACGGCACAACAAGAAAATATGGGTCCTTTCTCAATCCGTTATCCTCGTGGTAATGGTGTTATGACAGAATGGAAAACTGCGATGAAACCAATCAAAGTTGGAACTGGCAGAAAAGTAACGAACGGGGAAGATATTGCAATTTTAACGATTGGTCATCCAGGTAATTTCGCTCAAGATGCAATCACTTCTTTAAAAGAATCTGGTGCTTCAATTGCTCATTACGATATGCGTTTTGTTAAGCCACTTGATGAAGTTATGTTGCATGAAGTGTTTTCTAAATTCAAAAAAGTAATTACTGTTGAGGATGGCTGTTTGATGGGAGGCTTTGGTTCAGCTGTAATAGAATTTATGGTTGATCAAAAATACTCATCTGAAGTTGTTCGATTAGGAATTCCGGATCAATATATTCATCATGGCACACAAGAAGAGCTTTGGGCAGATTGCGGTTTTGATGCAAAATCAATTGTAAAAACAGTAAAACAAATGTTATCAATAGATGACCGTTCAAAGAATATCTCAGTAAAAGCTGTTTAAAACTAATTTTCAGTTAATTTGGTCAGATTAAAAACCAACTTATGTCTGAAATCAAAAAAACAAATAACGGAGCACTTTTCACATTAACAACTGTCTTTTTCTTTTGGGGATTTATTGCAGCTGGGAACAGTGTTTTTATCCCTTTTTGCAAAAACTATTTTCACTTAGATCAGTTTCAAAGTCAGCTAATTGATTTTGCCTTTTATGGCGCATATTACTTAGGGGCACTTGGACTTTTTGCTGTTGGAACAACAAAAGGAAAGGACCTCGTTGGACATTGGGGATACAAGAAAAGTATCGTTTTTGGTTTGCTTTTTTCAGCACTTGGAGCCGTAACAATGATTGTTTCAGTATATTCAAATGTTTTTGCAGGAATGCTTTTTGGATTATTTATCGTTGCTTTAGGATTTTCACTTCAACAAACATCTGCTAATCCTTTTATGATCTCTTTAGGTGATGAATCAACAGGAAGTAGTAGAATTAATCTTGGTGGTGCTGTCAATAGTTTGGGAACAACTATTGGTCCATTAATCGTTGCATTAGCACTCTTTGGAACAGCATCATCTATAAGTGATGATATGATTAAATCACTTTCACTGACTAAAGTTATAATTCTTTATGCTTTTGTTGGAGCCTTGTTTTTAGGTATTGCTGCTTTGTTTGGATTTTCAAAAAGTGTTCCTTCAGGAACACTAATACTTGAGGAAGAAAACACAAATGATTCCGCTGACAAAGCAAAGAAAGCTCTTGTTACGCTTTTCATTATTACAGGTTTATTAGCGACATGTTTCGCCCCAGTTTTTAGCAGTTATAGAAGTGCTGAAGCAAAAGATTTAGTTCAACTACAACATGATTTAGAAATGGTTTCTTTGGATGAAAATGGAAAAACGATTAAAAATCTAAATGTTGTTCAAATTGAAACACAAAAAAGTATTGAAAAAGAAATAGATACAATTAAAAAACCACTTGAACAAAAGAGAATTTATTGGTTAACAGGAGGATTAATAGTGATTATTGGAGGGTTGTTATTTGCATTTGCAGCAGGAAAGAAACAAAAAGTAGGTTGGGGAGCAATGCAATATCCTCAATTAACACTTGGGATGTTAGCCATTTTTGTATATGTTGGAGTAGAAGTTGCTATAGGCAGTAATCTCGGTGAATTATTGAAACAAAAACAATTTGGAGGATATTCTTCTTCGGAAATTGCACCATTTATCGCAATGTTTTGGGGAAGTTTAATGATTGGACGTTGGGCTGGAGCAATCAATGCTTTTGATTTGAGCCAAAACATAAAGAACATTCTGCGTTTTATTGTTCCTCTAATTGCTTTTGGATTAGTATTAGGGTTTACAAAATTAGCAGGCTACAATATCGATGCATTATATTGGTATATACTCTGTGTTTGTGTTCAAATAGTAGCGTTTTTTATTACGAATGACAAACCTGCTTTGACATTGGGTGTTTTTAGTGCACTTGGAGTTACAGCTTTAATTATTGGTTTAACAAGTTCTGGAACAATTGCGGTTTATGCTTTTCTAAGTGGTGGACTATTTTGTTCAATCATGTGGCCAGCAATATTTTCACTTTCATTAGCTGGACTTGGAAAATATCAATCACAAGGATCAGCATTCCTAGTGATGATGATTCTAGGTGGGGCGATTATACCTCCTATTCAAGGTAAATTATCTGATGTTATTGGAATTCAGTCCTCGTTTATAGTTGGAGTAATTTGTTTTGCTTATTTAGCTTTCTTCGCAATTTATGTAAGATCTTTGTTGAAAAAACAAGGTATATCTTTTGATGAAAAAGTTAAATGACATTAATGTTTTGATGACTTATTTATTGCACAGCCATCACAATGCGCTTCCTTTTTAAAGAATCGTTTATAGCTTTTCCTGCCTAAATAAAAAAGCGCTAATGAAATTGTAAGAATGACAAGAATCAGTTGCATAATTTTCTAACTTAAAATTTGATACGCAATCCAAGCACCAGCATAAGCCAAAACAGCCATGAATCCCATTTGAATGAAAGGCCATTTCCAGCTCTT
>VFKM01000206.1 GCA_009885545.1 Flavobacteriales bacterium | reverse complement strand
TAAAGCTGAAGTTTGTAATTGAAGTATTATTTTTCTTCAATGTAATACCCTGGCCATTGTTTGAGTTTAAAATCAATGCGCTCAAATTAAAGCTAGCACTATTGACAGTTGTTCCATTCGATGTTGGAGTCAAAACACTTATAACTGGTGCAATACAATTTTGATAGTTGATTGTAATTGTTTCAAGATCAGTCCCGCATGAATTAACCGAAGTCAATACAAATGTGTTTAATCCAATTGATAGCGTAACAGTACTTTCAAAAGATCCAGTCGCTGTGTTAAACACATAATTAGTAACACTTCTTTCATTGTGAGTTAAGGTTATTCCTTGTCCATTGTTGGCGTTTTGGATCATAGCCTTCAATGAATAACTTGCATTGCTGACCATTGTGCCATTTGATGTTGGATTCACCTTTGTGATTTCAGGAACATTACATGGTTGATAGT
Source organism: Flavobacteriales bacterium (assembly GCA_009885545.1). Lineage (GTDB taxonomy): Bacteria > Bacteroidota > Bacteroidia > Flavobacteriales_D > Crocinitomicaceae > M0103. The sequence goes on along the minus strand of VFKM01000206.1, from coordinate 30,060 downwards.
TTACTGTTATTGTTTCAACATCAGACCCACAAGTATTTGTTGCTGTAATTTCAAACGTATTCAATCCTGCAAGTAATACGACATTACTTTCTAATCGATCTGTTCCACTGTTATAGGTGTAATTCAAATTGGTCACACCATTTTGTTTGAAAACGATGTTATCTCTTCCAAGAATGTCTTTAATTTCTAGCGCAACTTGATAATTGATCACAGAAGAAACTAATCCATTTGACGCTGGATTTATAAACTTAATTGATGGAGAAACACACCCTGAATTGCCACTATTATCTAAATTGTTAACACCACCACCACCTGTGTTTACATTGTCGATATCAGTAACGGCGGTTTGATTATGCCCTCTAAATCTAAATTGTAAATAAGCAGATGTATAATGGTAAATATCATTGTACTTACTGTCCTGAGAAACGTAACCATCAAAATCATCCAACAAAGTGAATGTTGTTTTATGTTCAATCCCAATTGAAACTCGTTTCCCTATTTGATAGCCTAATCCAAATCCTAAACTTGGCATGAAGTTTACATTAAATTTATCCATATTACTTCCATCTAAAGGTGAGTCATATGTGTTATTTTTCAAGTTATTGATATAAGAATTATTGCCAAGCATAGTTGGGTCGTAATTATACCAAGTACTGGTATCGCTCCCTAAATCGCCAAAAGTCTGATGCCAAGTAAAACCAACTCCCCCGAAAATATATGGGTCAAATCCTGTTTTTTCACTAATCCCATTTGCATGTAGAACAAGTTCAAATCCTAAACGATGAACGTCAGTTTGAAAATTGTTAACTGAAAAACCTAAAGAATCTTTATATGTTTGAAGAGAAGTCCCAGTATATGTTTGAAGAGAAGTTGAATCATAATCTTGTCCATACCAAAACCCTCTTAAATAGCGAGCTCTTAAATCAAAGGAGATTTTTTTACCATAATTATAATTGAACGACCTACCAAGGGTCAATCCCCAACCAGCATATAATTTATTTGAAACATCTGTTGTATGCCAAGTAGCTCCCGCGTTTAAGCCTAAGAACCAATTAGAATTATTATCGTAATCTATTTTTTGAGAAAAAACTGATCCAAAAGAAAGAAAAAGACAAAATACGAGAGTAGTTATTTTATTCATGTTTATTGTATTAATTGTTCGGCTAAAAAATCTATTATTGTGCCAAAAAACAGTATCTTGGTTTTAGTAGTGGATTAAAACTATAAATTTTATTCTATCTAGGAGGTTATTTTATTGTAAATTAAAGAAAACACAAGCGTTTTTAGTATTAAAATGAAAGTTGTTATTTTATTGTTATTAATTTCTTTTCGTTTTTTGGTGGTAGGCCAAGAGCTGTATAATGCATGTAACTCTGCTCTAGAAATTTGTCCAAATCAAACCTATTCTCTGAATAATTTAGCGGCCAATAAAACACTATGTCCAGGTTGTGAGGATGATTTTACATTTTGTTTTACATCCAACAATTCTATTTGGCTGACTTTTACCACTAATTCAATAGGAGGGGATGTGCAAGTCGATTTTAGCAATCTTGTTTTTTCTATGAATATTGGACAAGACGATGCCTTGCAAGCTACAATGTTAAGCGCAACTGTTCCTTGTAATTCAACATCCTACACTTCTGTTGGTACTTGCGAATCAAATGGGAACTTACCTTTTTCATTAACGGCTGCCGCATTGCCCCCAAACACTCTTTATTACATTGTGATTTCAGGCGACTTTACTGGAGCTGGAATTACAAGTGCCGCAGAATGTGATTTCGATTTGTTGATAAGTGGCACTGGAATCGATCGACCTGTTCCTTCTGTCAGTTTGATTACGAGTTCACTTAATATATGTAAAAATGAATTGTTTTCTGCAAATGCCATTCTTACTAATTGCCCTGATACTTCTGCTTTCAATTGGTTCGTAAATGGTGTATTATCAGCAGTTACTTCAGATGCGTTTTTTCAAACAACCGAGCTTAATCAAGGAGACATTGTCTCACTAGAAACAAATTGTTATTCATTTTGTGCTGAAATGGTAACAGCCACGACACCTGGAATATCCGTTTATTCCTTTCCTATAGATGCTGGCCCGGATCAAATTATAAATTCTGGTGAAACTACCCAATTAAATGGATCTACCTCAGCACTTGTTTATGGGTGGTCCCCTTCATTTGGTATTAGTGACCCTTCCTCACTAACTCCTCTGGTTTATCCAACCTCAACAACAACATACACATTAACTGCATCAGAAGCTGGTTGCACATTAACGGATTACGTCACGATTAATATTGAGGAAGAATTAATCTTTCCAACCACTTTTTCTCCAAATGACGATGGTATAAATGATAGATGGGAAATAGGAGGTGTAAGTCTTTATCCCAATTGTTTTGTGAAAATATATAATCGTTGGGGACAAGAAATATATCAATCTATCGGCTATTCGGTAGAGAAATCTTGGGATGGAACAGGAAATACAGGAAAATTATCAGAAGGCGTTTATTTTTATATTGTTGAATTGCGTGACGAAAATAAACAAGAATATAAAGGAAGTATAACATTGATTCGCTAGTGAAAGTTTTAAAGGTATATATGTTAGTTTTTGTCACGTTTATATTAATCGGTATAACGACCTATTCTCAACAAATTCCTCAATTTACACAATGGTCGTCTCATCAATTAGCTCTTAATCCGGCTCACGCTGGAATAAAAACATGCATTGATATTCACTCACTTTATAGAGTGCAATGGGTTGGTTTTCAAGGAGCTCCAAGAAGTGGTTTTTTTACTTTAAGTGCGCCATTAAAAGCAAAGCGAAAAAATTATTTAAGTGCACGACACGGACTTGGTTTAAAATTCGAAACCGATCAAATTGGACAATTCAATACCAACAGAATAAATATGGCTTATGCTGCGCATTTTAATTTTACTAGAGACACTCGTCTTTCATTAGGGTTATATGGTGGTGTGATTCAAATGGGTTATGATCCTACCAATTCTGTGACGATTGAACCCGACCCTACAGTGATAAAAGAAGCTTCATTTCTTGCTCCTGACGCTTCATTTGGAGCATGGTGGAACGGTGAAAATTATTATTTCGGACTGGTACTACAAAACCTCTTTCGGTATAAATGGCCAAATTTGGGAAGCGATTCTAGGTACAGATTTCATACAACGCTCAATGCAGGATATCGTTTTAAAGTAAATGATCGCATAACCTTAATGCCTGCAGCTATTCTTAAAATTCCACCAAGAGGACCACTTGCATTGGACTTACAAGCAATCTTGGATTTTGGCAATAAAATCAACCTTGGGTTGGGTTACAGAAACACAGATGCATTGCTCTTTTTCGCAGGATTCAAGATAAATCAGCGTTTTTCAATGCAATATTCATTTGATTTTACACTTTCGGCTATACAAAAAGGAAGTAGCAATACGCATGAATTATCCATCAGTTTTTCTGCTTGTAAGCCTCAAAATACAAGCACATCTCGCTGTCCCTTATTCGAATAAATTCCTTTATTAGGGTTATTCAATTTTTGGTGTTTATAATTCTTTTCGAAGTCAAATATTCACACGCTTTTCTTAAGGATATTTGTTCTTAAAATTAAGTGCTATGAAAATCCATTTTATCCTTTTCAGTTTCTTTTTGTTTGGAGCTTGTGTTCCTGCAAAAAAATACAATGATTTGCTTGAGCGCGAAAAAAAATGCAGTGAAGAATTGGAAGCTTATAAAACGAGTTCATTAGACAATGAAGGAAAAGCTAAGGATCTTCAGGCACGATATGATGTAATGAAAAAGGAAGTAACTGCATTGAGAATTGACACCAACAATTTAGGAAACAACTATCGTTTACTTCAAACTCAGTATGATAAAATGGTTATTCAAAATGAAGCATTAGAAACTGTTTTTGATAAATTGCGATTAGCAGGAGCAAAAGAGACAGGTTTATTACAGGCCGAGTTAGAAGGAAAAAATTTGGAATTGCAACGAAAAGAAGATGCTTTGACTGCATTGGAAGTTGATTTAAAAAACAAAGAACAGCTATTAGCAGATCGTGAGCAGCGCGTTAATGAATTAGAAGAGGCGATGCAAAGAAAAGACGAAGCAACAAAATTATTAAAGGCAAAAGTTGCAAGTGCTTTAAAAGGATTCGAAAGCCAAGGATTATCCGTTGTACAAAAAAACGGTAAGATCTATGTAAGTATGGAAGCAAAATTACTTTTTGCATCAGGGAAAACGGATGTCGAAGCTCAAGGGAAAAAAGCACTTATTGAATTAGCTAAGGTTTTAGAAACTGAGAAAGAATTAGAAATTATTGTTGAAGGGCACACAGATACAGATAAATTGGTAAGCGCTGTACATCCAACTTCTAATTGGGAATTATCCGTATTGAGGGCTACAGCAGTTGTCGACATCATGCTGTTAAATTCAAAAGTGAACCCAAAGCAACTAATGGCTGCTGGGCGATCTGAATTTCATCCAGTTGATCCAAACGACAAAGCAAAAAATAGAAGAATTGAAATTATCATTTCTCCTAATTTGAATGAGTTATTTGATATTATTAATAAAGACTGACAAATACTTAATTCGATTGGAAACACATAGGCAAATAGGACACATAGGTGAAACATAATTCATAATTTTCTACACATAGTCACATAGAAAACTAAACTATAAACTATCAGTTCTAAACTCATCACTCTTTTTAACCCATAGCGATGCACTGAGCTTGCCGAAGTGGAACAGTAGGACAAATAGGTGAAACGTAATTCGTCTTTCGACAGGCTCAAGAACATCATTTATTAATCTATTGCTTATTTTTGTTGAATGTTGTCTTCCAAAGAAAACCTTCAGATAAAGCTCAAAACACTTCCCGAAAAACCAGGAATCTACCAGTATTTTGATGCTTCTGGAACAATTCTTTATGTCGGAAAAGCAAAAAATATAAAAAAACGAGTTTCATCTTACTTCACTAAAACACAGGATAACGGCAAAACTATTTTGCTCGTAAAACGAATCGTTGATATTCAATATATGGTTGTTGACACTGAGTTGGACGCTTTGCTGTTGGAAAATAACCTCATCAAAAAATACCAACCCAAATACAACATTCAGCTCAAAGACGACAAAACTTATCCTTGGATTTGTATAAAAAACGAGCCTTTTCCGAGAATTTTTTCAACGCGTAATGTCATTCAAGACGGTTCTAACTATTTTGGGCCTTATCCAAGTGGGAAAGTAATGCATACTCTTCTATCTCTAATCAAAGAATTATATCCTCTAAGGAATTGTTCTTATGATTTGTCTGACAAGAAAATTAAAGAAAAACGATATAAAGTTTGCTTGGAATTTCATCTTGGGAATTGTCTCGCCCCATGTGTTTCCTATGAAACAAAAGCTCATTACGATGAAAAAGTATCTCAAATTGAAAACCTGGTAAAAGGAAATATTACTTCTGTTATTCAGTTCTTGAAGGATAAAATGATTTTGCATTCTCAAAACCATGCGTTTGAACAGGCTCAAGAAATGAAAGTAAAACTTGAAACGTTAGAAAATTATAAAGCAAAATCTACTATTGTTTCTCCTACCATACATAAAGTTGATGTTTGCACATTAATCGATGAACCAGATTCAGCATTTGTAAATTACTTGTGTATTCATAACGGCGCGATTATCCATGCGTATACTGCTGAAGTAAAAAAGAAATTGAATGAAACACGAGAAGAAGTATTAAGTTACGTTTTACCAGAATTACGTTCTCGTTTTTCAAGTGTTTCAAAAGAAGTATTGTTAGATGCAAAATTGGATTTAAAACTTGATGGAATTACATTCTTTGTGCCCCAAAAAGGAGATAAAAAACACTTGGTTGATTTGTCATTGCGTAACGCTAAATTTTACCGTCTCGAAAAACAAAAACAAGAAAAAATAATTGATCCAGAGCGGCATTCTAATCGAATTATGGAACAAATCAAAACCGATTTTCGTCTGGTCGATCTGCCAGTACACATGGAATGTTTTGATAATTCTAACTTTCAAGGTACTAATCCCGTTTCTGCCTGTGTAGTTTTTAAAAATGCAAAACCTAGTAAAAAGGATTACCGTCATTTCAATGTGAAAACGGTTGTTGGACCTGATGATTTTGCGTCTATGGAAGAAGCTGTTTATCGCAGGTATAAAAGGATGGTTGAGGAAGGTCAAACATTACCGCAACTCATAATTATCGATGGAGGAAAAGGTCAGCTCAGTGCTGCTTTAAAAGCGCTGGAACAACTAGATCTTCGCGGAAAGATGGCAATTGTTGGTATAGCAAAACGTTTAGAAGAAATTTACTTTCCTGGCGATTCATTGCCAATATACTTAGATAAACGATCGGAAAGTTTAAAGGTGATTCAATTCATGCGCAACGAAGCACACCGATTTGGAATTACACATCACAGAAACAAAAGAAGTAAAAGTGCTATTACATCTGAACTGACTTCTATTACTGGTATTGGTTCTACAACTCAAGAACTTTTAATGAAAGCGTTCAAAACAGTTTCAGCAATTAAAGTCGCTGAACTGGATGATCTTGCAAAAATAGTTGGAAATGCGAAAGCAAAAGTGATTCGAGCATATTTTGAAATTAATTAACGATCAAAAATAAACTCAATGTACTTCTTCTCTTGAAAGTTAGGATCAAACTTCATTGTTTCATTTAATGCTTGTTGAATTTCTTCTTTCCGCTCAAACCCTTCTATTACACTTGTTGCAAAATTTGAAAAATTATAACTTATCGAATTTGAAAAATCCTCCCACTGATTAATATAATCTTGGTGGATGATCATCGGAATTTTATAAGCAAAAGAAACATTCATTGCTCCAGAAATTTGATTTTTGAAATATTCTACTGCACAAGGAGTGTTGGGGTGTACCATTGGCCATATTAAATCTGACGATTTAAGATAAGCATCAAACTCTTCTGCCGAGACGAATGAATTAAACAACGTTACTTCTTTTTCAATCCCAGCATCATTTATAAATTGATTAAAATAAACAACATCTGGATGATTAAAATCGCTCTTGCCAAGAAAAATAAATCGGTAGCCTTTCAAAACTAATTCTTGCATCAAAGGAATACTCCCTATCAAATCTTTTCTTCGGTTTTCAACTCCACCAATAATTGTTATCCATTTTTCGTCAACGTTCTTGTTCAATTGTAACTCAAAATGAGGAAAGCGAATAGGGTAAAATGATGCAATATGTATTGTTTTTGGAAGACTGATTTTATTTAAAAAGAAATCATTCAATACGAGGTATTTCTTTATTTTAAAATGTATCAGTTTCTGAGTAAAGCTTCCTTGAAACTTTTTCAACGTGTGAACAATCCCAATAAATTTTATTGATTTTGGAGCCGTCAAGCACAAATTACGAATATGTGCTCCTTGGGCTGTATTTATAATTATTGTAGATATACCATTTAATTTAAAATACTTATTCAATTTACGAATCAATACAAAATCTTTAATTGCTTTTCCAGAAAATTGGATGACTTTAAATTCATCAATGTAAGGATGTAAAAATGCATTTCGATTGTACATTTCTTGAACGGATACAAACGTTATGTGGCATTCTTCTTTTTTTAAAGCGTGGAATTGGGATAATAAACACTCATCATGTGAAGCGGCTAATTCAATAATTGCAACTTTATTTTTGATTAAACCTTTCACCTCTTTAAACATATTATTAATCCCAATATTACAAACATAGAAAACAAAAACACTATTTCCATATTTATAATTACCGTAACCATTTCGCTTTCTCTCCGTATTTGATTAAAATCCAATTTTTAAAATGATGAGAATTATCACTTTCATATTTTGTATTAGCTTTTTTAGTCTTCCTGTTTTGTGTCAAAAAAGCAAAATTATTGTTGTAATTGATCCAGGACACGGTGGTGCTGATCCAGGACATCTGTCATCAAACAAAAGTCTGATGGCTGAAAAAGAATTGAATCTTATAATTGCGAAAAAATTCGGAGCATATATTGAGGAATCATTACAAAATGTTAAGATTATTTATACCCGAACAGATGATTCTTTTCCATCGTTAAATGATCGTGTGGAAAAAGCCAATAATTTAAAAGCTGATTATTTTATCTCAATTCATTGCAATGCGAATGACTGTAAAGAAGTTCATGGAACCGAATCTCATGTTCATACAATGAAATCTACAAAGTCCGTTTCACTTGCGAATGAATTTGAAAAGGAATTTAAAGCAAAAGCTGGGAGACACTCTCGTGGTGTAAAGGATTCAGATGATCGTGAACATTCTTTGCAAGTGTTGAAATATACGAATATGAGCAGCGTACTTGTAGAATGTGGATTTCTAACAAACGAAAATGAAGCAAAATATTTAAATTCTAATAATGGTCAAGACGTGATAGCTTCATCTATATTTCGCGCTTTCAAAACTGTTATCGTTAAAGAGCACCCTTCTATTAATTTTATAAAACCTGTAAAAGTAGATCCTAATCAAAATGTTGTTGCCACAAACAATGCCGCACAAGGGGCTGAAACCTTTGCTATACAGATAATGTCTTCAAAAAGTCCTACTGACACAGAAGCGCAAGAATTCAAAAAAATTGGAATTCCAGTTACAAGAAATGAACTAACTACTAGTTCTGTTTTTAAGTATCGGTATACTGTTGGAACCTATGCTTCAAAAGATGAGGCAAAAAAGGACTTAGAAAAAGTTCAGTTGAGTGGTTTTAAAGATGCTTACGTTATTCCAATAGAGTAATTATTCTGTGAATTGTTTTATGTTTTTAATTTTCACTTCTAAAATTAGTTTAAATGGCAACAGTATTTGAAACGAGACTTATTGGTAATATAGGCAAAGATGCTGTTGTGAAAACAATGGAACGAGGTGTTATTGCAATAAACTTTCCTGTAGCTCATAACAAAAATTGGAAGGATAAAAGAACAGGAGAAACAAAAACAAAAACCACATGGATCAATTGTACCATTTGGAAAAAAGAAGGCGCGAACTTGCGCATTCTAGACTTTCTTAAAAAGGGTGCTTTAGTTGAATTGGAAGGTACTCCGTTTCCTAAGGCATATGTGCAAGAAGATAATACAATACGGACAGAAATGAGGCTAAATGTTTCTAAGACAAATGTCCTACGTCCTGCTAAATGTGAAGAAAGTATGAGTGAAGATTTGATCGATAGAGAGGAATGTGAAGATTCTTTTGATGCTTCTATTGAAGATTTCACTTTAGATGAAGATGATTTCTAAGTAATTACAGTAAAAACAGCAGTTTTCCCCATTTTTTTCATTTTTTATCTTTGGAAAATAAATTCTTTCTTTATATTTGCATTCGCTTTTCGGCAACGTTTAGCAAATTCCTCCTTAGCTCAGCCGGTTAGAGCATCTGACTGTTAATCAGAGGGTCCTTGGTTCGAGTCCAAGAGGAGGAGCGGTGAGAAAAACCCGGTGAAACTTACGTTTTACTGGGTTTTTTGCTTTTATTGCACTTTGCACTGGTAAACAATCAAAGAATTAGGAACGATAGAAACCCATGTATAATACATGCTGAAAGTCGAAAACCGTGCACAAAATTTCATAGCCAAATCGCCTAAAATCAAGGCTTATGGCAACAATCAACTTAACACTAGACACTAGAAGAGCTAAAAGAGATGGAACATATCCTCTTGTCTTTCGAATTAGACATGAAAATTCATTCTGTGATATAGCTACAGGCTTTTCAATCCAAAGGAATCAGTTCGATAAAAAGACTTCTACTATCATCAAAGACACCTTATCAAATGATCAATTGGAAGAACTTAGAAAACACTATTTCAAAAGGTTAAAATCCTATCTTGTTACAAATGTAGGCAAAGAGGAAATTAAAGAACTCAAACAATTTCTCATTAACAAGCTCCATGATGAGGTAACGATTACCGCATTTTGGAATATGCATATTGAAAGTTTAAGAATAGCTGGGCGCAATGGTGGTGCAAGGGTCTATGAAAATAGTCTCAATGGAATTAAAACAGCTATTAATCTTGATGTTCCTTTTTCAAAAATCAATTACAAAGTGATTCTGTTACTCGAAGAAGGCTTATTTAAGCGCGGAATGACGACAAATGGTATTGGAGTATATATGCGATCATTTAGAGCTATCTGCAACAAAGCAATAGATGTGGATGTTATTGGTAATGATTGGTACCCTTTCAGAAAATATAAAATCAAGAAAGCGAAAACAACACCAAAGGTTTTAACCATTGAAGAATTGAGGACATTTTTTCAATTGGATCTTAAGCCATATGATAAGTTATATACCAGCTGGCAAATTGGGAAGCTCATTTTTATGTTGAGAGGAATAAATTTAAAGGATCTTATATTACTATCATCCAAAAATGTAAATAGGAATAGAATCATTTACAAGCGCTCCAAGACAGGCAAGATTTATAGTGTAAAGCTAACGGATGAAATTCAAACAATATTGTCAAGTTTTGACTCAGGAGATACACTATTAGGCGTATTCAAAAGTAATGATTTGAAAGATGGTCAGCAATTTGTTCTTGACTACATACAAAGGAGGAAAGTGATCAATAAACATCTAAATCTTCTTGGTAAGCTTACAAACTCAAGTATTGAAATCAGCACATATGTATTCCGATATAGTTATGCTAATGTTGCAAAGCAATTGGGATATTCGAAAGATCTAATCGCAGAGGCTCTAGGTCATGAATATGGAAACTCAGTGACAGGCATATACCTTGAACAGTTTGATATGAAAATTGTTGATGAAATGAATGATGAAATTTATAAATCTGTTTGTTGAATAAAAGTGGGTGTCATTTGGCATCCACTTTCATTTTAAAAACTAAATATTCTTTAAGCGCTTCTTATATTGACTATCTGACATTTCTTTAAGATCTCTTTTCACTTCTTCTTGCCTATCAAGATGTCTTTGTTCTTCTTCTTCTTTCATCGCAAAGTCTTCATATGTAATATACATATACTTGTTCGAATTACTATAAACAACCCTTATGTTAATATCATCATTATTAAAAACAGTTATCTCCTCTATGTCATTATTATTTATGGTTTCAGAGGTTCCATATTTTGCACTAAACATATTCATTAATGATTGGTAATCTTTATTGGACATGTTTTCACAAGAAGAACTGATTCCAGAAAGGATTCCTTCTGATGAACCATTAGGATTAAATCCAATTTTATCCCATAAAAAAGAAAAGCTAAAAGCAATTTTTTTGCCTTCAATATCGATAAAATATTGTAAGTGTGGCATTGAGTCAATATTATATCCAATATTGGGGGATTTACCTGAATTATTATAATCAGGAATAATACTAATTTCTTTATTGTGAATTAAATAATCAGATACATAATTAACATCAATATTTGTCATTCTTGACCAATATGAATCCATAAAAAAGGGTTTCTTGTCTTTAATTAGAGCTTTAAACTCTTCACCTGAAAGCATAGGTTTCTCAATTAATTCCTCATCATTAGTCAACTTTTTTACATTTTGATTTCCTTGATTACATGCAGTAAGTATAACGGAAACAAATCCAATAAATATTATAAACAATTGGAGGCTATTTTTCAAAATGCATTTCATTTTCCAAAATCTTATATTCATGACTAATCTTATTTATTTTTTATTTCATCCCAAAGCTGATACAATTCAATAATTTCAGGTTTTAAAGATATTGCTTTAGAAACATCTTCTTCTGCTTGAGCAGTAAAACCTAATAAAAGATAAAATCGTGCTCTTAACGAGTAGGCTTTTGCATTTGTAGGGTCTAATTGAATGACTTTGTCCAAATTTTGGATTCCCATTTGGTAATAGCCAATTGCTGAGTCAATATCATTCTTCTTTCCTGAAGATTTATACTCCTCTCTAAACATTTGTAAAAAACAAAAGGCTTGATCTAAGTTCAATTTAACATCATTTTTACCGATAGAATCCATAAGATCACTAATAATCAATGCTGCGCTCAAATACTCTTTTAGTTTTATAAACAGTGGATAAGTTAACTTTTTAATCTGGTCACTTGGAGCTTGACAGGAAACATATCCTAAATAGTCAATTGCTTTGTCATTACTACCGCACCGATATGATGCTAAACCTGCTTTATAATATATAAGTGCATTGCGCTTCTTTTTATTTGGACCGTACTTTTTTAAAGTAATGGTATGTTGAAAATCATCAACAGCTAATTCATTATGTTTGAAGTCTAAGTATAATTCCCCTCTATTTGACCAATATGAACCTTCCGTACCATTTAGTTCAATTGCTTTACTATACCACCTATGAGCAGTATCAAAATCTTTTTTTGAATGGTAGCAAACTCCTAAAAAATTACAGGTATCAGGATTACTATCATCTTCATCCAATATTGAATTCAATTGAACAATCGCTTCGTCATACAACTCAAGCTTCATTAGGTGTATAGCGAATTCGAACATTTAAATACCTCTTGAAAGTTTTATTTTGACTTTTCATTAGCCCCAAGAAATGAGCTCCCAAACCCTACAATCAATCCAATAAAAACAATTATGTTATTTAATGTCATTAAATCCATTCCTGGGCTTTCAATAACCATCATATACATCATAAAGGAAGTAATAAATAGAGTAATAAGCAAAAAAATAATAATCGCTGGTTTTTTATTTGTTCCGGGGTAAATTTTTGCTCCAAGTAAGGCCGGAATTGTAAAAGTAAAAACACTTATAAAGAATTTCAAACATATTAATACCCATACATAATAACTTGAATTGTCAGATTCCAAAAAATCTCTTGAAGTTTCATTAGAAAAATATCTAGCAAGCCATTGTGCAAGTGGAAAAATCAAAGAATTTCCTATATATCCAACTATTAGGGATGATAAAATGAAGGCTGGCACAAACAGGATGTACTTAATAATGTTTTGATTATGCATGTAATAATATTAATTTAACTTATCCTAAATTCATACAAATGATTGATGTTAATATCATGAATTTAATTCAAATTTACTAGTGAAGAAATTCCAATTTTCTTCAAATTTAGGCTGTTGTCTAAGCAATTCATTTAGAATTTCAACTGATCTATTATTGTTGCCAATAGACTGTAAATAATAAGAATACATATAAACTGCTGGGAAAATGAAATCATTTTCGCTTGATCTGTTTTCTTTTTTAAACTCTTCATATACCTCTTCCATGTATGGAATCTGAGTCTCTGTTAAATTATCTAACATACAATATGATACAATAAAATATATTTTGCTATCAATATCATTTTTTTCAAGTTGCCAAATTCTTTTGGCTATCAATAAACCTTGTTTAAAGTCTAATTGACCCATCCAGTAATGGAATTGCCTTTTCAACTTTGATATATCTGTCTCTTTAAAGACATTGTTTTTGCCATTAGTAGCATCTGAAAGTCCTTTTTTGAACAAACCAAGTAAAAAGAATAATATCCCACCAATTATGGCAATAATTATCCCACCTGCAAATTTTTCCATAGTATTAAATTTAAAGTTCACCGACCTTTACCAGTTCCGAAAAAGTCTCTAAAATTATTCTGTCCATTTTCTATCATTCCATTCTAATTCCAAAACATGTTCTTTTTTGACTTATATCCAACTTAAAGTGTTTATTGTATTCTTCAGGATGTTATCCCTATTAATAAAATATCGAGAAGAATAGATAAATTTAATTAATCGTTATCATCAGCATCAAAAGACGTATTGGTTCCTCCAAGATATCCAGAGTCATACTTCTTAGAAATAGCAGAAAAATCGGTATTTTTAATTCGATCAAGCGCACTTTGTTTGGATGTTTTACTGGACTCATTTTGCGACTTGGCATCCTCTATATTGGTCAAATTTCTATTATGAGTGAGTTCCTTGTTCCTGTAATATATTTCCCTTTCCTGATAATACATTTCCAAGTCATTATTATCTCTAGCATCCTTTCTTTTTTCAACTTTATCTTCCTTTGATTTCAGCTCCTTAACTTGTTCACCATAGGAAAAAACCTGACTAACTATCAATACAATTACTATCATCAGAGAACCAATCAACACAAATCTAAACACATGCTTTCCGCTATTCTCAGAATACCCAATAGTATTTATATAAACTACTTGAAGTATTGCTCCTATTAAAACCACCAAAATCAGATGAATTACTATCAGAACTCCCCAATGTAATTGAAATGGAGAAATCAAATAAAATGGGTAAAAACTTAGAATTACACCACAGAACATAGGAATTCCTCTCATCCAATTATAATAGTAACTTGGAGCCATATTATAAAGTGGGCTTCTTTCCGAATCAAAAACCTTTCTGAAACCCGATTGAATTCCATATGCCATAACTAAAAATAAATAGGCAAAAACAGTATATAGTGTCATATCAATTTTTTTATTAATTAAAGCTCATCTACTTTTACTAACTCCGAGAATGTCTCTAAAATTATTCTGTCTAATTGATTAATGAAGTAATCAAAGTCTTTAATCAGAGCGATATCTGATTTAGATTTACTATCATTAGACTTCATTCCAGCATATAATTCCTCTAGACTAATTTCTTCAGTTTTTACAGTCATGCCCTCTGAAAAAGTTGCATGATAAACAAACCCTTTGAATTTGATTGTGTATTGATTTTTTGCACTGAATATTATCTCTATTGCACTTGTGAAATAGTGACCACCTACTTTTTTTTTGCCTAAATTCCATGGTGTTGTAGGTTTGATCTCCACAGGAAGAGTTAAATGCATACTCCCGGTTGATGCTGTATCAATGCAAATTAAACCCATTTCCGAAAAAGTCAGAATGCAACTATAGTTCTGATTCGAAAGGATTTTACTTTTATTGCTTGTTAACTCCATGTTTTTAGCAATTAGTTTTTGATAAAACTTGGTGTTTTGAACATCCAAATATGAAGACAGGCATTTCTTGGTGTTTGTCAATTTGTGATCAAACTGATAAAAGACCATGTCATTTTTCATTGGTAATTCCGGAAGGTCTTGACCAAATATTAGATTAATCGATAGTAATGTACTAGTTACAGTCATTAAAAGTAGTTTCATATTGAATAGTTTTTTTTTAAATATAATTAAATAGTACAAGGAATGGCGTTACCCTAACAAAATATTTTATAAACATCTTGCCGGACTCATGGAGAAGTCTGAATTCAATAAATTATTTGGTAAGCATGTAAAAATGATGCGACTAGACAGAGGGTGGTCTCAGCGTGATCTTGCTGCAAAATTGGGTAATAATTATCAGAATATTTCAGAGCTAGAAAGAGGACAATTCTCTCCATCTTTACATTTAACATACAGACTGTGTAATTCATTTGAAATTACGATAACAGAATTTCTTTCTGAATTTAATGTCACATTTGATAGAAGAAATTAATTATAGTTAATTGTCTTTTATTGTGAACTTATTACTTGAAACAACTTACTTGCAGCCTCTTCGCCATATTTTTCTTTTATGAATCTATATCTGTTTCCCTTGAATAAGTATATAGGATTAATATAAAAAATGTGATCTTTTTTTGTCCTTATTTTTTTAGCAAGGATTTTTCTTACACACAACTTACTAATGCTCCGCTTTATCTTATCGGTAGAATAACCTGTTTCAAGTTCAATTTTCTCAGGAATTAATTCAATCTCATCAGAGTTAACTTTCAATTTGTGAACTATGTATATGAACATTGAAGACTCTGCTAATTTACCCTGCTTTTTACTAAGATCAATTAATATTCGAGAATTAAGATGCACAAATTGAGCATCCTTATCAATAGGAGTATCTAAATAAACCACGCCACCCTCCGCACTAGTGTATCTTTTTTGTTTACTAACAATAGTAATAATATTAGTTCTTATCAAATCATTAATAATAAATGGATTCTCCCAAGTTTTTTTTGGCCTTCCTCTCTGTTTAGATCCTTCAATTTGCTTGTCCATAAATACTTCATTAAAACACGAAAATATGCTATTAATAATTAATAAAATATCTTTTTTGTGTAATTACTCTAGGTCTAATCCCTCATAAACAAAGGATATTTCATATTTATTTCAGGATATATAAAAGTATATAACAATTAGAATTATACATGCTAATGCAATTTTCTTAACTTCACCTTGAAAGTTTAAATATACCAATTCATTACATGATCACAGGAGAAATTAAATCACAAGTAGTCAAAATCTTGGAATCATTCAAGTCAACAAACCCCACAGGAGATAAAAACAAACCTTTTCAAAAAGATAACTGTATAAAGCTTCTTCTTTCCTGAGGAGTATGAACTTCCCTTGTTTACTTTCAAGAATAATTTATAAAATATGCATTATTTAAGACATGACTTTAGAAGGAAGCCGCTAGAAATTATTGTAAAAGCTCTTCAAAATTCTATTTCGGAATTGAACAGTCAGATACATGAAATTAGTTGGTATGATGGAGGATGGTTTGTCGAGGAGGCTGAACCAATATTAGGAATGGCCTATGTTGCTTTTCAGAATTATATCAACAGCAGCATTTATGATCGATTCATAAATGAAGAAGATATTCAATTAAAGATTGAGAAGTCGACAAAAATCAATAAAACTATTTATTACAAAAAAGGTAATATCCTTACAAATGATCGTACTGATATTGAGCTAATCTGTGCAATTGCCAATTACTTTAAACACAGAGATGATCTTGATGGTGCGAAACATGCTCGAATAGTATTGACAGATTTAAATCTGGATTTTGATGATATTCTTGAACCTGAAAACCTCCCAATTATTCGAGGCACCGAAATTCTTTCAGAGAAATGGGATTTATTAGAGATTACCAAAATTGTTACTGATTGGAGAGAATCATTGTGGAATGAAGAATTATAAATTCATGATGTCGAGTAAAGTTTTGCGGATGTTCATGCTTGCAACCATTCCTAAGAGGGTGATTTCCTAACCTCCCTCAAACCTAAGTCAAAGGGAGACCATTTATAAAAAACATTACTATACCCCCTCTGCGGAAACAGCCTAAATTATGCTTTGGTCAGTTAGCGGTCCTTAACTTGATCCACCCCCCTATATCAGAAAAAGGGATCTACCCCCGGGTACAAATCAGAAACTCAATTTATTCAAAGACTGTCAACTATTTTAGTTTTTTGAGCCAGAATAGCATACTCAACCTCATCAACATATATTAAACTTTCACATACTCTCAACCTTTTACTTAGATGGAATTTCTATGAAAAAAAATAGAATATGAAAAATCAACTAACAATAGGACTAAGAGAAGTAGAATTACTTTATTCTCCTGAAAAAGATTTAATCAATAGGACTGCGATAAGTTCTTCAAGTGCAGCTCATGAATATCTAAGACAAGCTTATAACCAGAAAACTATTGGCTGTCAAGAGGAATTTATCGTACTTATGCTGAACCAAGCAAATAAACCGATTGGCTTTTATAGGGCTGGGAAAGGTGGAATTAACAGTACAATTGCTGATGTTCGATTAGTGCTAGCGGCTGCATTAAAGTCAGTAGCAACAGGAATAATAATATCCCACAACCATCCTAGTGGAAATTTGAATGAGTCTGAATCAGATAGAAAATTAACTAGAACATTTAAAGAAAGCTGTTCAATCATGGAAATTGCCTTCTTAGACCATCTTATACTAGATCCTTTCGGGAATTATATGAGCTTTGCCGATCAAGGCAAACTATAATCAATGAGTAAATAATAAATGTTTAACACTTAAATTAATATTGCGATATTTACTATGAAAACAGTGCACATTTCGATATACTTTTTGTTTAATCCATTGCAAACACTAGGCTGTAGAACGCATAATTCTCTGACTGTTAATCAGAGGGTCCTTGGTTCGAGTCCAAGAGGAGGAGCGGTGAAAATTAAAGGGTTACAGAAATGTAACCCTTTTTTGTTTTTCTTAATTTTCGAGTAATTTAGAACAAAAAAAAATCCTTATGTCATTCAAAAAAATCTCAGACTCAGAAACCACCATTACAGAATTAATGATTCCTTCTTATGCCAATTTTGGCGGAAAAATACATGGTGGGTTTTTATTATCGCTCATGGATAAGGTAGCGTATGTTGTAGCTTCCAAACACAGTGGAGGTTATTGTGTAACTGTTGCGGTTGAAAATGTGGAGTTCTTGACCCCAGTAGAAGTGGGTGAATTGGTTTCTATGAAAGCATCGGTAAATTATGTTGGCAGAACAACAATGATTATTGGAATTAGAGTAGAATCATTGCAACCTAAAACAGGTGTTGTGAAACATACTAATTCTTCCTATTTCACAATGGCAGCAAAAGACGAGAATGATGCTTTGAAAACAGTTCCAGGACTAATGTTAGAAAGTAAAACAGAATTACGTCGTTTTTGCGAGGGAAGGTTGATACGTGATTTCTCCAAACAAAAAAGAGAGATTTTGAAATCTGATATGGTGGATGTTCCTTTTGAAGGAATGGTAGAAATGTGTAAATCAGAAAATTGCACTATTTCTATTCTTTAACCCACACGTCTTAAAAACAACATCAAATGTTGACCCTATTATTATTTTCTTTAACTTTGGTTTACAAAAATTTAAAAACTATTTAATTATGAAAAAACTACTACTTGTTGTTACCCTATTAAGTGCTACGATCACTAACTCGTTTGCACAAACATGTACACCAGACATTACACTTCCTGCTCCAAATTATGCAGATTCAACATTTGGAGCTTGGCCAGATACTCTTACTAACTTTGGACCTGCTATTGTTGGTGTTGCATATACACAAGACCTGCAATTCAAGGTTCCTTTAGATGCTGGAGATGTAGATATAACTTTAGCTGGAAATACAATTCAAGATTTTACCGTTGATGCAGTTAATGGTTTGCCTCCTGGAGTTCTAGTAGGTTATGCTTGTAATATTGCTTCTTGTACTTTTGCTGGTGGTTCTGTTGGCTGTGCACAACTTACAGGTACTTTCTCTACACCTGGAGTCTACCCAGTTACAATTGATGTAACAGGAACTATTCTTATATTTGGTTTTCCTGTACCTGCTCCATATACTTTTGTAGGTTACAAAATTGTTGTTGGAACAGCAGGTATTGTTGAAGCAGTCATCAACCCAATTACAATTCATCCAAACCCTGCTAATGATCATATCACTATTGATGGTTTGAATGAGAAATTGAACATTACTTCACTTGTAATTACTAACATGGAAGGAAAAATCATCAAGAATCTTGAGGTTACTTCTGCTACAATGGATGTTAACTTAGATGGTTTTGACAGTGGTGTATATTTCATTGTTGTTAATCACGCTGGTGGAAACGAAACATTGAAATTTATCAAGGAATAATAAATTTAATTATAAAAGCCCTGTAGTTCTTCAACTGCAGGGCTTTTTCATTTCTATTCAGTTTTAATTCCTGTTAGTTTAAGTGTTTGATGCTGTTAGTTAATTATAACGCTTATGAAAAGTAAAATACTTTCCTTCAAACAAAATATTTTATTTGTTTTTGTGTTATATTATAATTAGATTAGTTCAAACTAAAAAACCTCTCCATTATGAAAAATTTATTTTTAGCAGCATCTCTTGTTGGAATGAGCATGACATCATTCAGCGCACCTTTCATAAATTCATCTACGCCAAGTGCGAAATATGATAAAAAGAAAAATAAGAAGAAGGCCCACAAAAAGGCAACTCACAGAAAATGTGAAGCTTTTCAAGGATAAAAAAAACGCCCCAATCAGGGGCGTTTTTAGTTAATACCAAAATTTTTATTTCAATATGATTCTTTCCAATCTATTAAGGGATTTTTAGAATCTGACCAATCTGGATAATGTCAGATCTCAAATGATTGGTGCGCTTTATAGCAGAAATGCTGGTATGGTACTTTCTTGCTATTACGGACAAAGTATCCCCTGATTTTACTTTGTATTTTTTATAACTCGAAGCGGTTGCTTTTTTGGCAATTTGTTTTTTTTCAACGTCATCACTATTAAAAGTATCTATGCCTGTATTATTATACTCCAATTGCACCAATACTGAATCGGCTTCGGTATTATAACAATTGGTAGCATACTTGTAAAACTTCTGTCTAATATTGACATAGGTACAATACGATGACAAAGGTGTTCCATTTCCTTCATAACACTGTATCACATCTTCATTAAAGTCTAGCAATAAAACTGGTTTCATCTGTGGATACTTGTAATGCATTTTCGGCACTTGTGGATTTACTGCACCCAAACCACCATTTGCCGAACCTCTGCTATCGACACAGGCGTAGCAATTTCCATCTTCACTTGGACCTACTACAGCTATCCAATAAACTGTTAATGTTAGTGGATCGATCTGGATATACAATTTCTTAATATCAGATTGGAATCCTTTACTTCTAACCCGTTCTAAAGCAGCATTAATTTTGACGTTTAAATAACCCCCAAAATAATCCATTTTTCTGCGGTTGAACGAATGTAAAGCATCATAAACGTGCGGCTTTCCTAATGCCGTATATGAATCACAGATCAATTCATCATCTTCTCCCAATTGTATGGTATCTGAATCGATAAGTGTAAAATTAGGAACGGAGATTGTTATCTTAATCGTTGTTGAATCAATAGGTATAATACTATCAACCTCATCCTGAGCGAAGATTCCAAAGAAATTGATCAACATTACGAATATCAGAAATATTCCTTTCATTTTCAAATACGACAAATTAGTATAACGCCTCAAAGATAACAACCATAAAACGGAATGTCAATAAAAGGTTAAAGGATAACAAAAGTTAACAGTGAATACGTAAGGTTGTACTACAAGAATTTGATTTGCTGAAAACAAGAAGAAGAAAATTTCATTGTGTTTTTAATCCATTACTAGAGGTATTTGCAATTAGAAAAAGAGATGTTCTTGGAAAATGTCTTGCTATAACTGCGGTTAATTTACCTAGCGGGGATAAAACCTTTTTAGACCTTCTAGATTTAATCATTTTAATGATAGAAAAGGCTATTGATTGTTGACTTTGTTGCAGAAATGCAGGTCTGTGAGGAACTTTGGTTAAGGATCCATCAGATGCTATCATTTTCTTATTTTCATCATTTTTTGTAAAACTCAAATAAATAATTCCAAAGTGTATTCCTGAATCTTTTAATTCTATTTTTAAAGATTGCCAAAATGACGTAAGTACGATTTTTCCGGCTGAATATGCAGATGATCTAGGTAGACCGTGCATCCCAGCTAAGCTAGAAATAAAAATTATACTCCCTTTTGTTTTTTGAATGTGAGGAATAGCTAGTTGTGTTGGAATAATAGTTCCTAAAGAATTACTTAGAAAAATTCTACTGAAAATACTTGGTACCATGTCAATTAAGCGTCCATTCATTGTTAAACTTGCATTATTAATTAGAATGTCAAGTTTACCGTATAGGTTGATGCAAGTTTGTATTAAATTTTCACAATCCTTAACATCAGTGACATCACCGCTTATACCAATTACTTTATATCCCTTTGAAGTTAGTTCATCAACTGTTTTTTGGAGCGAAATTGGGTCTCGTCCGTTTAAAACAACGATTGCTCCTTTTTTACAAAATTCTTGAGCCGTTACTTTCCCAATTCCTTTGCTTGAGCCAGTTATTATGATTACTTTATCTTTGAATGTTAATTGTTTCATTTCTGTTTTTGAATTGGACAAAACCGTCATGGATTGTTAAATTAGTTGTGAATAGTTAGACAATAGTAGATATGTATTTGTCAAATTCATTACTGATTTAAGCCTGTGATTCAAAGGCTGTTGCGTTTTTCGCAACTCAATTAATTATAGAAAGAATTTAAGTGCATAAAAAAACCCTCCAGAATTTCTGAAGGGTTTTGATTTGTAGTACCTCGGGCCGGAATCGAACCGGCACACCCGAAAGTACAGGATTTTGAATCCAGCGCGTCTACCAGTTCCGCCACCGAGGCATTTTTCGCTTTGGACACCCAACGAATCAGGTAAAGCGGATGCGAAGTTAAAGTTTTTATTCAAATCTACAAGAAAGAGTATAAAAGAAAATATTAGATCGAATATTTTGTCATGAGAATTAATCCTAATTCAGGCGATTCTTTCAGTTCCAAGATATATTTCCTTGATTTCATTCGTTTAATGTGCCTTTCAATACGGATTGCCGTGGTAATATTATCTACTTCAAGAGAGTAGAATATAACCCAATCATCTGCTTTTGCCGTGTAACTGTTCGGATATGTTTTATCTAAATGATTTTTATACCTGAAGTTTAAATCTTGACAGCTTCCGATGTAAAATCGATTAATTGAAGAAGAAAAAAGGATGTAACAAAAGGCCATTTTTTTTGTGCGTCTACCATCCCGATACATCGGGACCGCCACCGAGGCATTTTTCGCTTTGGACACCCAACGAATCAGGTAAAGCGGATGCGGAGTTAAAGTTTTTATTCAAATCTACAAGAAAGAGCGTAAAAGAAAATATTAGATCGAATATTTTGTCATAAGACTTAATCCTAATTCAGACGATTCTTTCAGTTCCAAGATATATTTCCTTGATTTCATTCGTTTAATGTGCCTTTCAATGCGGATTGCCGTGGTAATATTATCTACTTCAAGAGAGTAAAATATAACCCAATCATCTGCTTTTGCCGTGTAACTGTTTGGATATGTTTTATCTAAATGATTTTTATATCTGAAGTTTAAATCTTGACAGCTTCCGATGTAAAATCGATTAATTGAAGAAGAAAAAAGGATGTAACAAAAAGCCATTTTTTTTAGCGTGTCTACCATCCCGATGCATCGGGACCGCCACCGAGGCATTTTTCGCTTTGGACACCCAACGAATCAGGTAAAACGGATGCGACGTTACTACTTTTCTTGAAATCACAAATAGTAATTAGCATTTTATGTAAGAATCTTTATTTAACTAATTTCTGAACGGCTTTCTTAGAACCCATTTCAACTTCTATGAAATAAATACCAGCGTTTAAATCATTCAAACCACTTAGTTCAATTGTTTCATTACTTGAATTTCCTATAAACTCTTGAAAACGAATAATTCTGCCTGCTGCATCTAATAAGGTAATCGCTCCATTTTCATTCAAAGAATTGCTCAAATTAATTGAAATTGTTGATTCGAATGGATTAGGATAAACATTGAATATCAATTCAGAAATTTCTTTAACACCAGTCATACTGCAACCATTTAACGTTCCCGGCATGTTGATGTCTAACCAAGTTATACGACGAGTCAACCAATCTTTTAACCGTTGAACTTCTTCTGCATAGGTTTGGGATGGTGCTTGTACTTCTGGTGTTCCAGTTGAAGCACCCATGTGTCCCCAAACAAGGTAATGCCAATCTTGACTTTCATTCACAACAGCAGCAATTGAATCCACCTTTTGGTGCATATACGATTCGCTCAAGATTGTTCGGCGTAAATCATCATATCGACAACGCAATTCATTTGCAAATAAAGTGTCTTGAAGTAATCTAATGTACCAACCTGGAGAATTCACATCCTGCCCATTTAGGTTATTATACATAAATTGAGACCCATCTTCAGACCCTCCCCACATGTCTTTTAATGCCCAATCAAAATCCCAAACTGGTCCCGCATGTAATTTTCTATACGTGCCATCTGCATGATCCTTGTCTTTGTATAAAAAACGGCTTTTTTTGTATCCATCACCGTTTCTTGTTACTTCACTTATAATGAAATAGTCGATGAAACTTTCAGTATGGATAAATCGGCGATAACCAATGGCTGTATCCGCAAAATTAGGGGAATACAAAGCAGTTTCAAATTGATTCATGAAATTCTGAATGTACGTTTGTTGCTGCAAAACGATTGTTTCTGGCTTTGGATAATAATAGACAAAATGCACATCAAGTCCTGGGAAACCAATTGGCGAGAAATTAGATTGCCAAGAATTTGAATTGTCCCAATAATCAATTTTAATAATGTATCCACCAGTTAAATCTTGACCAACGATTTCCAACGGTTCTAATTTTGAAATATCGACCCTATTTGAATCTCTTTTGATTTTTTCGGCCAACATGTAGATTCCTTGGTATTCACCGTTCATTACAACATCAACAAAATGGCTTCTAACTGAATAATGTCCCATGGAATCAAACAAGTTAAAAGGCAAGGTATTTCTCGCAAAAGATTTGTCGTTGTAATTTGCTAAAAGCAACCAATCACTTTCCGCAGCCATTCCTAAAATAGAGGAATCAATTGCTATTCCTGCGTTATCTTGAAGCTCAAAATTATAAGGCTTTTGAGGAAGAGAAAGGGAATAGTTTCCTCTGTATTCAATTCCAATTTTTCCATTGTACTCGTTGTATGGATCCACCAAATGATTTCTGTTTCCTACACCATTGTATATGATTCCCATGTCAGCGACAATTTTAATGTCAACGTCAATGGCTTGACTATTTGTGTTGATTACGACAATCGGTAAATCAGATTCTGAAAATTGAAAATAGGTCGCTGGTGTTGAACCAAAAGTAATCGTCCAATCAATTACTACACCTTCATCAGCACCATAATTGTCAGCAACTCTAAGATACCAAATTCCATTTGGATTCTGACCATTATTTACAGAGCCCATTTGACCCATAGGTATAAACGTTCCTGTAAAAGGAGCCGTTCCAGTTTGAATACTTGTTGGAGCCGCAACATTAAAACAGGTGTTTGTCATATTATCATCTCCACCACCAATTCCCGCTGCAAGGTTTCTTACTGTTCCATCTGGCGCAACAATTTGAATGGTTAAATCCGCCAGATACGTATGTGTTAAATTCAAACAAATTGTTTCCACTCCAAAAGTAGTAGTGTTAATACTCGTTTGAGGAACTGTAACAGTTACCGGAATATCAATTGTTTGATTATCCAAAATTGGACCTGTGCCACCAGTAAAGGTTTGAGCGTAATTAACACTAAATAACAGAAGTGAATATAAAAGAGCTGTAATTTTCATTAAAATGATATTAGTTTTGTAGGTCTAAAATAGCTTATTTTCAAATCAAACCATGAAAAAACTGCTCATTAAAAATATCAAAGGTCTTGTTCAAGTAGGAGAAAATATTCCTAACGTAATAAAAGGGCATGAAATGAAGAATCTGCCAATTCTTGAAAATGCATTTTTAGCATTAGAAGATGGTGAGGTTGTAGCCTATGGTTTAATGGAAGATTGGGAAGGAATTGATGATTGGAGAGACCTTGAAATTATTGATGCTTCTGGAAAATATGTTTTACCTGCATTTTGCGATTCGCATACCCATGTTGTATTTGCCAAAAGCCGAGAAGAGGAATTTGTAGATCGAATCAATGGTTTGAGTTACGAAGAAATTGCACTAAAAGGCGGAGGTATTTTAAATTCTGCACGAAGGTTAAATGAAATGTCAGAGGCTGATTTATTCGACCAAGCAAAAGTGCGCATTGAAAAAATGAAATCTTACGGAACTGGAGCAATTGAAATTAAATCTGGCTACGGATTATCTGTTGAAGGAGAATTAAAAATGCTGCGTGTAATTAAACGCTTGAAAGAGGAGTGTGATATCACAATTAAAGCTACTTTTTTAGGAGCGCATGCTTTTCCAAAGGAATTCAAAGAAGATCACCGAGGTTATATTGATTTGATAATCAATGAAATGTTGCCACAAATCGCAGCAGAAAAATTAGCAGATTATATCGATGTTTTTTGTGAACGGAATTATTTTACTGTCGAAGAAATGGAAGAAATTTTGCTTGCTGGAGCAAAATATGGTTTAATTCCAAAAGTACATGTGAATCAATTTTCAATTTTGGGAGGCGTTAAAAAAGCGATTGAATTGGGTGCTTTGTCAGTAGATCATTTAGAAGAAATAGACGAAGAAGATATTGCAGCTTTGAAAAATTCGGAATGCATGCCAACGATCCTACCAAGCTGTTCGCATTTCATCAGTATTCCTTTTGGCAATGCACGATTAATGATGGAAAATGGTTTGCCAGTTGCTCTTGCAAGTGATTTTAACCCTGGTACAACACCAACAGGTAATTTAGGAGTTGTCTGGTCTTTGGCTTGCGCTAAAATGAAAATGACTCCAGAAGAAGCGCTGAATGCATTAACTGTTAATGCAGCTTATGCAATGGGATTAAGTGAAACACATGGTAAAATCGCATTAGGAAGAAAATCACCGATTTTAATAACAAAAGAAATTCCTTCTTTGGCGTATATTCCTTATGCTTTTGGAGATCAGCATATCGAACAAATAATTGTATGATTATTGTGAGAGAAGCGTTACTTTTAATTTACGAATGAAGATTATGTGTAAGAGATTAATTGGTTTTGTTTTTTTAATGTTGCTCTTGATGAATACATCGTTGGCACAAACGAACCAAAGTGAGAATGAACTTTTGTGGGAAATCTCTGGAAATGGCTTAAAACAAAAAAGCTATTTATACGGGAATTACCATTCAAATGATAAGCGCATTTTTCGCCTTTCAGATTCAACTTATTTTGCCTTAGATAAAAGTCAGACAATCGTTCTTGAAACGGATGTATTTGCCATGTTTGAAGATTGGGATACACGTAAAGACGAAGTAAGAATGTTATTCGACAATAAAGGAATACCATATACTGCATCAAACGACGCGTCAAAAACTATTTATGGAGACGAAGACGGCATGCCCCAGTTTTTGGATGCCTATTTTTTAGAATATTGCTATAATTCTAATAAGCAATTTTATCCTTTAGAAGATGTACAAGACCAATTAGATCTAGGTTCTGGTTGGGTCAATGCAGATAATACGGTCATTGGAAAAAACACGCAGAATCTTACACAAGATAAAATGCTTGAAATCTATCTCACAGGCGATATTAGCACGCTAGACAGAGTAATGAGGGCAAACATGTCCATGTATCCTGGTTTATATGATGATATTATTGTTAATCGCAATCGTATAATGGCAAAAGGAATCGATACATTGATTAAAAAGAATTCTGTCTTTTGTGCAGTTGGTGCCGGTCATTTAGCTGGTGAAACTGGACTCATTAATTTGTTGCGCAAAAAAGGATATCATTTGAGATTCGTTCCGGCAACATTTGCAGATGACATAATTCCAGAAAAGAAAAATGTACGTTCCAAAAGAAACTATGCTTACGTCAATGATTCAATTGGTATTGAAGCAATATTTCCTGGTAAACCATTGGAATTAAAAATTTATGACAATCACCCATTTTTAGTTTACAGAGAAATGGGACAGGGAAATACTTACTCAATAGAAATAGTTCCTATTGACGGTTCTTTGTCTCTTGAAGAACAAGCAGCAATTTATATTGCCAGTCCGGATGCTACAAATTTCAATCATATTACTTCAGATGATGGAACTGATATTTATGAAGGATTATCTGACACATATCCGGAAGGATTACAATGGGTAAGGTTGATGCAAAGCGATAAATTTCTGCTCATTATTAAAGCGTATGGAGGGAATAAATTCATGAATTCCAACAGACCAAAATTATTCTTTAGCAAGGTTTGGGTTGAGTAATTCAGCTGTGTTTTAAGTTTAAAAACGCAAAAATCAAGAAATAAAAGCGAATAATAGCAATTTTCTGTTAGATTTGTTTAAATTCTAATAGTATGATTTCACGCATTCAATTCCTCCAATTAAAAGAAAATATTGCAAACAATCGAATTATATTACTGACTGGTCCACGTAAAGTTGGCAAGCGAAAAGCGGTATTAAATTCCTTAAACGAGCTCAATTTTTCTGCGATTGAATTCAATGTTTCTGACAAGAAAATCAAGAAACAATTTGATGAAATTTCTGTTGAATCGTTAAAATATATATTTCAAAATAGTCGTTTTGTGGTGATTCATGAAGCGCAATATTTGGAAAAATTACAAGATATAATTGAAATTTTACTTTCAGGAGAAATCAATTCGACACTCATTTTATGTTGTTCTTATGAGCCATTGATTGATGAGGTTTTGAGAGAAGTGCTACAAATTCAAGGTTTAGAAATCAATTTATTGCCGACAACTTTTTACGAATTAGCACAGAAAAATACACTACCAGAAGAAGAAAAATTATTAGAACAACGATTGATTTATGGAAATTATCCTGCAGTAACAGAAGATTTAAAACATGCAGAATTGACGCTTCGTGAGATGGTAAATGAAGTAATCTTTACTAATCTTGGTGTCACAGATCGAATCAATAAAGGAGACAAATTGTTGCGCATGTTGCAAATTATTTCCTTCAATATTGGTGAACCAATTTCGTACAATGAAATTGGAGAAAAGTGTGATTTGGATAATGAAACGGTTGAACGCTATATTGATTTATTGGAGCGATCATTTATCTTAATTCGAATTCCAACATACTTTAATGAGCACCGCTATGAATTGAAAAAAAGTCACGTAATCTATTTTGTGGATAACGGAATCAGAAATGTATTAATCAGCAATTTTAATCCACTCTTTTTAAGAAACGACATCGATCAACTTTGGCGGAATTGGTTGATTTCAGAAAGAATAAAATGGAATAAACTGAATGGCAAATTAGCAGATTACCGATTTTGGCGAACACATACCAAACAAACAATGGATTTTATTGAAATTTATGAAGGTAAAATTGCTGCGTACAAATCATCTTGGGAGAAAAAGAAAAAAATAAAATTCCCTGCTTCCTTTTTGGAAGCATATCCAACAATTACTACTCACACCTTGAATCGTTCAACTTATTGGGGCTTTTTGACAAAAAAATAAATGAATATGACTTTCACAGACCAAATTGCCGAATATATTCATGAACAGAACTTGGATTTAAAACACCTTACGATTGTTTTACCTTCCGAACGTGCTAAAAAATACATTGCTGCTTCGTTATTTAAAACATATAAGAAGCCAATTCTTGCGCCTGAAATGATTACAATCGATCGATGGATTAGAAATCTTTCTGATAAAACCGTTATTGATAAAACACGTGTTCTTGTCAAATTATTCAAGGTTCAATTGGAAAATTTGACCAATGAGAAAGACAAGTCATTTGACGAATTCATGTCATGGGGTACCATTTTACTTTCCGATTACGATGAAATTGACAGGTATTTATTGTCATCCGAAAAAGTTTTTAAAAACCTTGCAGATATTAAGGAAATTGAAAACTGGAGTTTTGGCGATGAAACGTTGAGTGAAGGTCAAAAGCGTTTCATGGAATTTTGGGATCGCTTACCAGATTACTATAAGCGATTAAATGAAGTTTTGGATAAAGAGAATTCCTGTTACATGGGAAAAGCATACCGTTTTCTTTCCGAAAATTTAGATGTTGTTTTTAAAGCGGATAAAGAACGCCATTTTTTATTTGCCGGTTTCAACGCGCTTTCTCCTGCGGAAACGTCAATCATGAAGCAATTGGAGCGCATGGGTCGCGCACATGTTCTCATCAATGCGGATAACTATTATTTGGACAATCCAAGTCATGAAGCAGGAAGATTTTTGAGGGATTTTAAAAAGGAGTTGGACATGAAAGCGTTACCTTTTGTGGAAGATAATTTAAAGAATTCAACAAAGCACATTGAAATTATTGAATGTGCTCAACAAACTGGTCAAGTCAAAGTTGCAGCAACAATTCTCGAAGAGTTTTCAAAAGAAGAGATTGATGAAACACTTGTCCTTTTAGCGGATGAAAGTTTAATTGCACCGCTTTTACGCAATCTTCCAAAGAAAATTGGTCAGGCAAATATTACTCTTGGATTGCCTTTAAAAAACACCTCTTTGCGCACGTGGGTTGATTTAATCTTCTCCATTCAAGAAAACAAAACACGTTTTAAATCGGAAGCAATTTACATTCATGATTTACAAAAAATGTGGAATCATCCTTTTCTTACTGCTGTTTTAAAAAAGGAAGAAAAAGTTGCGATTACACAATTGGAAACCGAACTTATTCGAAAAAACAGCATTTTCCAAACGGTCACAAAAATCAAAATTGGAGCTGTTCCTGATGCAATTTTAGCTCAATTAACTCAAAATTGGGCAG
>VFKM01000082.1 GCA_009885545.1 Flavobacteriales bacterium | reverse complement strand
TTTGAGGGGAAAAAAGTCATTGGTCCATCGGTGAAATTGGTTCCTGGTCATCCAGAAATTCAACTGGTTAATCAAGATTTTCATTTGGATTCTTATTTCACGGTTGAAGAAAATATTCGGGAACAAATTCTTTATTTACCAAGAAAAGAACGAGATGCTTTTGTCGAAGAATTATTGGAATTAATTGAATTGACACCGATTAAAACACAAAAAGTAAATACGCTTTCTGGAGGTGAATTACAACGTTTAGCAATTGCAAAAGCTTTGGCGTGTGAGCCTAAAATAGTATTGTTAGACGAACCTTTTGTTCATTTAGACGGAAGGTTGAGAAGTAAAATGATCAATTATTTGTTGGAATTAAGAAATGTTCGAAAAACGAGCTTTATTTTAGTTTCGCACGATGGATCAGAAATGTTAAGTCTTGCAGACCGCATTTTTAGTATGAAAAAAGGTGTTTTTACAAGAAAAGGAAAACCGCTCGATTTTTATTACAAACCTAAAAGTATAGAAGAAGCAAAACTCTTTGGTGCAATAAATTCTGTGAGCATTGATGGTAAAAGAATTCTTTTTCGTCCAGATGAATATGTGATTTGTGAAGATGAAAATGGTTTTGAAGTAGAATTTACTCATTCTCTGTTTACTGGACCGATTTACGAAAATTACTTCACAACAAAAAGAAACGAAAAAATAGTTTTATTTAGTTTAAATAAATTGGAAAATGTCCGGAAAATCAACGTTAATAAAAAAGGATAAACGCTTACCACTTATTGAAGTACCAGCTTTAATTAAAGAATCTGTACTTGATTTTTTTAAAGAGCAAGGACTTTTTCATGGTGCTGCATTGGCATATTATACGCTTTTTGCCATGGTTCCATTATTTTACCTGAGTATATCTTTATTTGGTCGTATTATTGGTCAAGAAGTAATGTTGGAAATTATAAGCGATTTATTGAAGAATAAGATTGGTGTCCAAGATATCACAGGGATCATGGATTTCCTAAAACAACTCGATTTTGAAAAGGGGAATTTTTTGATGGAAATGGTTAGTATTATAGCCCTTTTAATAGCCAGTTCAGCAGTTATTGTGTGCTTAAAGCAAAGTATCAACGAGTTTTTTGATTTGGATGTGAAATTTTCTACTAAACGAAAACAATTTGTAAAAGGAATTCTTTTCCGTCTACTTTCCATGCTCTTAATTGCAGCAATGACCGTTTTCATTATCGTATTATATTTTGCTCAGTCAATTTTAATGTCTATGAATGATTCTTTGTTTGAAGGAAAAGAAATGTTGAGTTTCATATTGTCTGGAATAACAAAACATGGTCTTGCAATCTTTAGTAATGCTGTAATTTTTACATTTGTTTTTAAATATGTACACGATGGATTTGTTCAATGGAAAATAGCAATTGGAGGCGCAATAATTACTTCTATAATGCTTTACATAGGACAATTATTAATCAAATACTATTTGTTTAATTATTTCTTTGGTGCAAGTGCAGGAATAGCGGGATCCTTATTTGTTATTTTGGCTTGGATATATTATAGTTCTCAAATTATTTTCTTTGGTGCAAAATTTACTGCTGTTTATGCACGAAAGGTTGGCAGACCAATTCATTTTAAAGAATAGTGAATTCAATAATTCGGGGCCATTGATTAAATAATTGTCATTCAAATGATTATTATATAAGAATTTAAGTTATCTTTGATTCAGTAATTCAAATATTGAAACAATGGAAATCGGAAATAATTTAAAGCTTTTACGAAAACGACTTAAGAAATCGCAAGAAGAAGTTGCACAAGATTTGAGTTTAACACGTTCTACTTATAGTGGTTATGAAAATGGAGTGGCTCAGCCAAATCTGGAAAGTTTGGTCGCTTTCAGTGATTATTACAAAGTTCCCATTGATGATTTGGTGCGTAAGGATTTCGAATCATTTTCAGAAAGTGAATGGGAACGATTGGACAAAGGTTTATACGCAGACGTGAAAGGTCAAAAATTACGTGTTTTAACTTCTGTTGTTGATCAGAATGAAGAAGAATTAATCGAAATGATTCCTATGAAAGCTAGTGCAGGCTACACTTCTGGCTATGCTGACCCTGATTACCTTAAGGTGTTGCCAACTTTTTTTCTGCCATTTCTTTCAAAAAACAAAAAATATCGATCTTTCCCAATTATTGGAGATTCGATGCCGCCGGTAGTTGAAGGTTCCCAAGTGGTTGCTGAATACATTCAAAATTGGATGACAATTCGTTCTGGCACTCCTTGTATAGTAGTGACAAAGGATGAAGGAATAGTTTTTAAAGTAGTACACAATCTTTTGGATACTAATCAATCTTTTCAATTATGTTCAACAAATACTTTTTACAAACCTTATTTAGTCCATGCGAACGATATTATTGAGATTTGGAAATTTGTGAATTATATTTCACCTGAATTACCAGAAGTAAAAATGAACGACAATGATATCAGTAAGTCAATTCAAGAGTTGCAAAAAGAAATTCATGATTTGAAAGTAGCGTTGACGAGATAAATTACAAATTATTAGTTACAAGTTGCTAGTTACGCCATATAATCCAACTATGTTTTCTATGTTCCTATGTGGTTGAATTTTTTGTTTAGCTTTCTGAATCTCAAACAATCTCAATTATATCAAAAAATAGTGATCGTTTTTAGCATGAATTTTACCATCAAGAATTAATTCTCTCAAGCATTCTGTTACATTTTGAGTTGAAGCGTTTGTTTTATTAATACAATCTTCAACCGTTAATTCAATTTCTAAAATTTCTAAAAGAAGTATTTTGAGTTCTGCAATTGAATAGTTGGCACTTTGTTGGTTTTTACAAAAATCACATTTACCACATGGTTTTATTTCTTGACCAAAGTAATGAATTAACATTGAAGACCTACATTCATTTTTAGTTAGATAACCGATCGCAGCATCTAATTTTATTCGCGCATTTTCTTTCCTTGAATGATATACCTCTTCCGAAAGACTCAAGTAATTATCTGGTAATCTTTCATGTGATAATGTGACGGATGGGAGGGAACTACTCCAAGTGATATCCAAAATCCCATTTTTTTCTAATTGGCTGAGTTGTATATTTAATTCCGCAACAGAAATATTGAGTCTTTTAACAAATTCTTTTTCGTGGATTTCAAAGTAGGAGTCAAAAACCCCAGGATAACTTCTTGATAAAAGCGTTGTTAAACCGACCAATTTTGAATGTTGAATTTGGAAATTATACAATTCTTTGTTTCCAACTGCAAACTTTACTTTCGTAGGATTAAAAACTCCTTCTGAAAAAACCAAATCGCCATTTAATTCCAGAATTTTTAGCGAATTATAAGCTATTAATGGATTTAAACCGAATGAACTACAAAACGTGTTGATATCAAAAAAATAGGTTTCATCATGTCCAGAGCCAATTGCGATTTTCAAATGATTACAAAGTGCATTGTACGTCCTTTTAACCGTTTCTGAAGATGGAAATTGATTGGTATTTCGATCTTTTAGTTTATCGATGTCGGCTAGTTCAAAAAATACAATTGCTCTGGATTCAGCTCCATCTCGACCAGCTCTTCCTGCTTCCTGAAAATATGCTTCCAAAGATGGAGGAAATTCGTAGTGTAAAACAAAACGAACGTCAGGTTTGTCAATTCCCATCCCAAATGCA
The DNA here is from genome assembly GCA_009885545.1 of Flavobacteriales bacterium. Taxonomy (GTDB): domain Bacteria; phylum Bacteroidota; class Bacteroidia; order Flavobacteriales_D; family Crocinitomicaceae; genus M0103. The sequence continues at coordinate 21,468 of VFKM01000082.1, read as the reverse complement.
TTTGTAGAAACCATAACCTTAATTTTGCCTTCTAACCAATTGGTCAACATCAGATTTCTATCATCCACGTTCATCCCGCCATGATAGACTCCAACGCTTATTTTGTTTATTTGTAAAATCTTGGCAATTTCTTTAACGCTTTTGCGTGTTTGACAATAAACAATTCCACAAAATGAAAGGTTTTTTGTACAATAATCAACAATTTTTGAAAGCTTATTTCCAGCCTGATAAACTTCATAGCTCAAATTCGATCTTTCAAATGAGGCTTCGTGAATTTTAGGATTTTTTAACCGTAATTGCTTGATAATATCTTCTCTTACTTTTGCTGTCGCAGTTGCTGTAAGCGCAATAATGGGAACTTCGGGATGAAATTCACGTAATTTATAAATCTCTTTAAATGAAGGTCTAAAATCATGTCCCCATTCAGAAATACAATGTGCTTCATCCACAACGATAAGACCAATATTCATTAATTTGAAGCGTTCAATAAATAATTTGGATTTTAATCTTTCTGGTGAAGTATATAAAAAATCTACTCCACCAAAGCGAGCATTATCGAGTGTAATATCAATTTCTCGGTAACTCATACCACTAATAATCGACTTTGCACGTATTCCTTTTGATTGTAAATTGGTTACTTGATCTTGTATTAACGCAATTAATGGTGAGACAACGAGTGTAATTCCTTCTCGTGCAATACCAGGTATTTGAAAACAAATTGATTTTCCTCCACCAGTTGGGAGCAGAGCCAGTGTATCATGACCATAAATTACATCGTCGACAATTTCTTCTTGTATAGAACGAAATTGATCGAAACCCCAGTATTTTTTTAGTATTTCACGACTTTTATCCATGCTGTAAATCAGAACTCAAAAATAGAGAAATTAATTTCTATCAATGAACTTAAATTTATTTGATTGCTCAATCATTCTACTTATCTTCGCAAAACGAAAAATATATTATGTTACAAGACACTATTTCAGTGAAAATCACAAAGACTACAAATTCCCATATTGGGGATGTAGATTGGGATAATTTGCCTTTTGGCCGTGTTTTTTCAGATCACATGTTGGTCATGGATTATTCAGATGGTGAATGGCATCAACCTGAGATTTTACCATTTGCTAATCTTTCCCTACATCCTGCAACTTCGGCTATCCATTATGGACAATCGATTTTTGAAGGAATGAAAGCGAATAAAGCTGAAAATGGTGATATTTCAATCTTCCGTCCAGGTATGAATGCGAGTCGCTTCAAAGAATCTTGTGAACGAATGTGCATGCCTACAATTCCTGAAGATATTTTCACGGAATTAGTTCGTAAAACAGTTGAAGTAGATAGTAATTGGATTCCAAATAAAGAAGGGTATTCCCTTTATATTCGTCCGTTTATGTTCGCGACTGATGAGTTTTTAGGAATTCGTCCTTCTGAAACATATAAATTCGTCATTTTTACTTGCCCAGTGGGGGCGTATTATTCCGAGCCTGTAAACGTCAAAATCGAAGAATTTTACACACGTGCTTCCGTTGGAGGAGTAGGTAGAGCTAAAACTGCTGGAAATTATGGAGCTGGATTGTATCCCGCGAAACTTGGACAAAATCAAGGTTTTCACCAACTGGTTTGGACAGATGGAAAAGAACACAAATACATTGAGGAATCAGGAACAATGAATATTGTTTTTATCATCAATGGAACAATCATTACGCCTTCTGAAGATGCAGATACTATTTTAAGAGGTGTAACAAAACGATCTGTAATTGAAATTGCTAAAAGTTGGGGAATTCCAGTAGAAGAGAGAAGAATTTCTGTAGAAGAAGTCATTACTGCTGTGAAAAATGGAACAATGCAAGAAGCTTTTGGTGCAGGAACAGCTGCTACAATTGCTCCAATTGCGAAAATTGGTTACCGCGATGAAATTCTTGAATTACCTCCAGTTGATTCATACGTAATATCAACGAAAATTAAAAATTACTTAGATGATTTGAAAGTAGGAAAAATCGAAGATACTTTCGGTTGGTGCTTGAAAGTTTAAAATATTGAAAATATTAAAAAGGCTTCCGTCCGTCATTTGACGGACGGAGGCTTTTTTTTATGGAAATAAATTGTTTTTTCATCTTCATGGAAAAAAATATGCGTTCAATTTTCTTGTCTTTTGTTTTTGCTATTTGCAATGTAGTAATTGGTTTCAGTCAAACTGATTCAGTACTGGTAGTTTTTGAATTTACAGATGACACATTTAAGGAAAGTATTCAAAATGTGAATGCAACACTTACCTTTTCTTCAAAAACGAAATACAGAACTTCGAACTCAAAAGGAAAAATTGAGCTTTATGTCCCAAATAATTCATTAATTTCTTATAAGTTCAATCATGCTATTTATGAATCGGTTTCTAATGTTAAAAAAGTTTATTTAAAAGAACTAACTGATACTTTTACGATTTCAATTGAAATGGTCGCTTCCAAAATAAATTCACTAAAAGAAATCGTTATTAAAGCACCAGGTATTCCTGATACTGTTTTTGAATCCAAAAGATTAAGTGTTGCAGATTTTGAAGTGCAAGAAAATGGACGATTAATTTTATTAACATATCCAAAACAATTAAAAAAAGGAAGTGAATTGCTTTTGTATGATGGGGTTGATGTTCTAAATACATTTAGCGTTCCAGGTGTTGCACAAGAATTAGTCAGAGATTACAGAGGGAATGCGCATGTTATTTGTGAAGAGAATGTCTATGGATTGCATATCAATGGTCAGAATATTGAAATTTCCTCATTAGAAAAAGAATATTATTTAAAATACTTAGCCCCAATTTTAGATACGAACAGAAATAAAATGTTCTTTTCAAATTTTAATAAAGACTATCCTGCATTTGAATATTACACGTTTGATCAATTAGATTCTACGTATTCTAAAATTATAGAAATTGAGGATGAATTAATGATGGAATTGTATAAGTCAGAATATAAATGGGTAGATGTACGCACGAAATTGTGGGCGAAAGCAAAAGAGAATGAAACAGGAATAGAAGCTGAAATTTGGGTAGGTGCAAATTATTTTACTCAATCCCTCTATTATAAAGAACTATATGCTCCATTGTTTTCAAAAAACGATACTATTTACGTATTTGATTATTATCGAGATAAATTATTTTCCTTCGATCGCGCTGGGAATCCATTAGATAGTGTTGGGATTTACCACCATTATCAGCCAAAATCAACTGGTTGGCAAAAGCAGTTGATTCAAGATAAAGGAACTGGTGAAATTTATGCTATTTATGACCGTGCAGGATATTCTTACATCGGATTGGTTGATCCTAAAACGGGAGAAATAAAAGAACAAGTGCGATTAGAATTTCGGTACGTCGATAAAATTTCTATCCACGATAATTTTGTTTATTACATTTATCGACCTTTTGAAACGGCACAAAAGAAATTCTTGTACAAAGAAAGATTACCGTATAATTTTGGATTTGCAAAAGTTCCCTATGGAACAGAAACCTCAATTGAAACTGGTAAATGATCTGAATAACCTCCTAAGTATTTTGAGCCACCATATGTTCTGAAAGGGACAATAATTCCTTTGTATTCAGTTAATAAGTAGTCAAACGAATGAATCACGCCAGATGTTGGAACAATTTTAATTCCTTTCTTCTTCGTCATACCTGGTGAAACATAAATATGATCCAAAACATCCCATTCTTCTTTATAGTTGTAACTTCCTCCAAATTTACCAGATGTTGTACAAATCATTGGTGTTAATTTTTCTTGAATTAATTGAGGAGCTTTGTCGACAGGATAATCGTTCAAATCACCCATAAATACGATCTTGTAATTACTGTTTATCTTCAACAAAGAATCAATAAAAATTCGCGCAGTTTTTGCTGCTTCAAGTCTGTTTGCTTCGCTTTCATCTTGTCCAGCTCTTCTACTTGGCCAATGATTAACCATTCCAATAATGGTGTCTTTTTTCATTGAAAATTTCGCCCATAAAATATCACGTGAAGAGGGCGTCGTTTGTTCTGGTAAAACAAATCTTAAAATTCCAGATTGTGCAAGTTTCAGTGTTGAACTATCATACGCTAGCGCAACATCAATTCCACGAGCATCCATGCTTTCGTAATGAACGACACCGTATTTTTGCATGGTCGTAGAATGTTTCAAAACGTCACGGACAACGGTTTCATTTTCAATTTCACACATTCCAATCATCAATGGATTTTTCATTTCTCCCATTACTTGGTTGATGTGCTTCAGTTTTTCAAAATATTTTGCTGAATTCCATTCGTTTTTACTTGCTGGTAAAAATTCAGCATCGTCATTTACACCATCAATAGTGTCAAACAAATTATCCACATTATAAAAGACAATATTTCTAACGGTTTGCGCGCTAGATCCAAAACTGAATGTTAATGCAAATAACGTGAGGATGATGAATTTCATAGGGTGAATTTTTGATAAAGATAAGTATAACAAATTCAAGTTGAATTGAAACCTTGTTAATTTAATGTGAATTCATTATCCAATTTCTGGCCATAGGACCTTCGCAGAATATTAAGTCAAGAACCGATAAATTTGGATAAAATTCTTTGTCTGATGAAAAAACGTGCTGATAAAATGAAGTTTCAGTCAATGAGTTAAAGTCATATAGTCTGAAATCTTGAATTATTTTATCTTCAATGTATTGTTTTGAAAAGTTGAGTTTAATTGAAATAGAAAGCCATTCGAGAATTCGTTCTGTTATTTTACTCATGTATAGGCACAAGTTTTTTTCTTTTTGGAAAATCAATTCTTCAACCTCCATACCATAATAATCAAAAAATGGGGCAGAGGCATAGGCTGTTTTTATAGATCTCCAAATTTTCACTTGCCAATCGGTTTCCGAGCTTAATTCAACTTGATCAATCAACGTTTTTGAACCATTTGGTCGAAATAATGGGATATTCAATTGCTGTAAACCGTTCGGTGATAATATCTCACACCGAGAGCGAACTGTTCCTTTTAAAATATGCTCTTTCATCTCGAAAATAGGATTCGATGAATTAGCTAATTCTTTAAAGTATTCAACATTCCCAAAAAACGCAATTGGAAATACAGTCAGCATTACTCAATCAATTTGAACAATCTTTCCCAACGAATTCCAATAGTTGGATCTGCACTTTTTGAGAACCAAACCAAAGAAGCTCTTCCAACAATATGATCTTCAGGAACAAAGCCCCAAATACGAGAATCTGCAGAGTTATAGCGATTGTCTCCCATCAACCAATAATAGTTCAAAGAAAAAGTATATTTGGTCACTTTCTTCTTATCAATATAAATTCCATCCTTTTTCTCTTCTAATTGATGTCCTTCGTATGCAGTAATTATACGACGGTACCAAGCAATATTGCTATTTGAAATAGAAATTGTTTGTCCTTTTTTAGGAATTTGAAATTTCGTAAAATCAGTAATTGTATTGTTGATATACAAATCTTTTGGAAATTGACTTAAATTACCCAACAAATCTGATGCAATAGGCTTATAGGATTTTGTGTCTGAGTATTGAGGGTAAAGAACCAATGTAAACACTGCTTCAGGATTGTTTTTTGACAAATCTGTTAACTGTTTCTTCGTTAAATTCATTGTATACGTTTTCCCTGCATCCTGCGTGTAATAGTCATTTCTGCTGGCCTCCAATCCATAACGTTCTATCATTGTCTTTTTACCAGGCTCTAAGAAATTGGTGACAGTATATTGTAAATTTTGGAATTCTGGAACATGTGCTGGTTTCCCATTTACATACAAAACAGAATTTTTAATTTCCAACCAATCACCAGGTAAGCCAACACATCTTTTAATGTAGTTTTCTCTTTTGTCAACTGGACGATAAATAACACCGAAAGTGCTTATAGTTTGACCATTTTGGTGAGCAATTTTATCTACGGCTAGCATTTTTCGTGCTTGTTGTTTGTATTTTTCAAGGTTTTGAATCATTCGTTTATTCAAGAATAAATTTGCTAGACTATCCGCTGAATCAATATTTGCACCTTTTTTTGTCAAACTATCTGTATAGAATTGTTTAGCAATTTGATATTGTCTACCCGTTTCTGGATCATTTTGAAATAAATAAAACGCTTCATTATTAACGATACCATGATAATCATGTCCCATCAAACCATCAGGCATTCTTGGGTCATAAACAGCTGTATCACCTGAAGGGTAATTGAAAACAACAACATCATTTCTATTGATTCTACCTAGTCCAGGTATTCGTGTGTAATTTCCAGTTTCTAATGTAGAATAGGATTTAATATTTACCCACGGCACAGTGTTGTGAACAAGTGGAAAAGATAAAGGCGTAACTGGGACTTTCGGTCCATAAGCCAATTTATTAACGAATAAGAAATCACCCACTAATAAGGTCTTTTCCATCGATCCAGTCGGAATTTGAAAAGGCTCAAAAACGTATGTTCTAATAATGCTCGCTGCAACTAATGCAAAAATAATTGAATCACCCCATTCTTTTACTTTCGATTTAGCTCCTGGTTTTTCTCTTGTTACAGCATTTAAACCTAAAGCAATCACGTGTCCAATGATTGGTAATGCTAACAATAATGCTAAATGATCCCCCCAAGCTCTATCTCCAATCTCTTTGCTATTTGCCCAATTTGTTTCAGGTAAAATATCTTTTTGAGAATTCGCAATTTTTGCCATTATAACATAAGGAAAAAAGATTCCTTGAAATGTATCAGCTAATGAATAGTAACCAAAACGACGAATATATGACGTGTTCACAACAGACCACATTACAATGTGAACTCCTGGAAAAACTAAAAGTAAAGACCAAAAAGGTTTTCTACAACCAATTTTAAAAGCGACATAATAGTTATAACCAGGAATCAAGGCTTCCCATGATTGTCTACCTGCTTGCTTGAAACTTTTCATCCACATCGCAAAATATGGGTGAACTAGGAGGATAAGGTAAAAATAAAGTACGTTCATTAGTTATTCAAATTTAATACGTCAGCCATTGTGAAAAGTCCTTTTTTGTTCTGTAGCCATTCTGCGGCAATAACAGCACCCAAAGCGAATCCTTTTCTATTATGAGCTTCATGTGTAATTGTAATGGTGTCTACAGGCGAAGTGTATTTTACCGAATGAGTTCCCGGTACATCTGGCTCTCTATATGAAGTTACACCTAATTGGCCATCATTTGTATGTGGAACATGTCCTTCACCTAAAACCCAAGACAGGTAATCTTGATTGTTTTCTAATATACCGTTGGCCAGTGTAATAGCCGTTCCGCTTGGAGCATCAAGTTTTTGAAGGTGATGAATTTCTTCGAGACACGCCTTGTAACCTGATTGACCAGATATTAATTGTGCAAGTCGATTATTAATTTCAAAAAATATGTTGACACCAATGCTAAAGTTAGAAGAATACAAAACACTTCCATTTTGACTTTCGACTGCTTGTTTTACGAGATCTAATTGATTGTTCCAAGCTGTTGTCCCAACAACTACTGGAGTTTGATGATCAATACAATATTGAATGTGTCCAGCAGCTAAATCTGGTTTAGTGAATTCTATTGCAACATCAACATTTGATAAATCCGTATCAGAGAGTAGTTTTTCACTTGAAACTTTCGCAACAATGGTATGCCCACGTTCTAAAGCAATCTCTTCGATTGCTTTTCCCATTTTCCCATAACCAATTAGTGCAATATTCATATTTTCTGATTAAACAAATTTAGATTTTTAACGCTATTGAGCAATAGAATTAATGAAAATTAAAGTTAATTTTTAACCCAATGGTATTTTGACCGAAATAAGCTGGTTCAATTGCTAAACTTAAATCTTGAGAAATGTCAAATGTTACAAAATGCGCTTCAATTCCAGCATCAATAAGTTGAATTAAATAAACTGCCCCAACACCAAGAATTGACAAGTCTCTCCAATTTAGATGTTGATCGTAGAGAGTCAAAACGCCTTGATCATCATAAGCGATCCATTGATCATCTAAAACTCCACCATTTAAACGATTTGTATATTCAGTCTTCAATGAATTTTTTAGTGATTGATTTTTGATTAAAAAATATCCAGATGTTCCAAGAGCCCCATAAATAAGAGGAACTTTCCAGAAGGCTTTCTTTTTGCCTTTTGGCATAGCAATGTGATTGTATACTTGTCCAGCACCTGGAATTACTGCTGAAAAAATAACTGCTTTCTTTGGAGAATGAACCTTTATAGTATCTTTTTTGACAATAGAATCTTGGGAGAATACAAATGTATATCCAAGTATAAAAACACCAAAAAGGAAAAGTCTCATTAACGATTTAGAATTTCAATAATTCTATTCAAATCAGCTTCTGAATTGAAGTTGATAATTAATTTTCCATTTCCGGAAGTAGCTTTTTTAAGTTCAATTTTGGAAGACAATTTATCTCCTAAATGTTCTTTGAAAGTATATTGAGAGTCAGATATTTTGATTGGCGAAGAAGATTTTTTTGAATTTCCGTCATTAGTTCTTGGTTCAACATATCCTTCACGAATCAATGCTTCAGCATCACGAACAGAAAGACCATCTTCCACAATTCGATTAAAAATCGCCATTTGCAATGACTCATCGCCAGCAGAAACAAGTGCTCTAGCATGTCCCATTGAAATAACATTATCGCGAACACTCGCTTGAATATCAACTGGTAATTTCAATAATCTCAAATGATTTGTGATACTTGAACGAGATTTTGCAACTTTTTGACTCAATTGATCTTGTGTCAAACTACATTCTTCAATCAGTCGATGATATGAAATAGCTACTTCAATTGAATTCAAATCTTCTCTTTGAATATTTTCAACTAAAGCCATTTCCAACATCGTTTGGTCGTTGGCAACACGAATATAAACAGGAACTTCTTTTAGACCAGCAAGCTGTGAAGCTCTAAAACGACGTTCACCAGAAATTAATTGAAAATTATCTCTACCCAGTTTTCTAACTGTTAGCGGTTGGATAATTCCGTGAATTGAGATTGATTGACTTAGCTCTTCTAACGCCGCTTTTTCAAAATTTGTTCGCGGATTAAAAGGATTTGCCTCGATACTATCTATTGGCAACATTGATACAGATCCAACAAGACCGGTATTAGTGCTTGCTGATGATGTTGTTATATCAGTTTCAGAATTTTCTAATAAAGCACTTAAACCTTTACCTAGTGCAGAACGCTTATTTGTATTAGAGCTCATCGTTGAATTCAATTATTTTATCCTCGTTACCGATTTTTGTTAGATTATTACGTTGTAATACTTCGCGAGCAAAATTAAGATAATTTATCGAACCTTTACAAGCTGCATCATGCATTACAATGGTTTCACCAAAGCTAGGAGCTTCACCTAATTTGGTGTTTCTATGTATAACAGTGTCAAAAACCAATTCTTGAAAATGTGTTTTCACTTCATCAACTACCTGATTAGCCAAGCGCAAACGTGTGTCATACATTGTCAATAAAATTCCTTCAATCTCTAAATCTTGATTAAGACGTCCCTGAACGATTTTTATAGTATTCAATAATTTACCTAATCCTTCTAACGCAAAATATTCGCACTGAACAGGAATCATAACAGAGTCTGCTGCAGTTAATGCGTTTACAGTTATCAAACCTAAAGACGGTGAACAATCGATAATTATGAAATCATATTGATCCTTAATCTTTTCCAAAACAGCCTTCATTAGATGCTCTCTGTTAGGAAGATTTATCATTTCTAATTCAGCGCCAACCAAATCAATATGAGAAGGTAAGATATCTAAATTTGGATTTTGAGTTTTAATAATTAATTCAGATGGGTGAACATCATTAATTAAACAATCGTAAATATTTCTTGAATGTTTTGTGTCTAATCCAACACCAGAAGAAGCATTTGCTTGTGGATCAGCATCTACAATTAGCGTTTTATATTCCAATACGCCTAAACATCCGCCCAAATTAATGGCAGTTGTTGTTTTTCCAACTCCTCCTTTTTGATTTGCTATTGCAATTATTTTTCCCATTCGATGTGTTTGAGCGATAAAGATACGACATAGAAACAGGATAAATGAAAATACTTATCCAAAATTATCAACCATGATTATGTTGATATAATCAGGTTTTTATGAAATTATGGTTGGAATTATAAATCGTCGAATGAGACTGACGAATATGATTCAATTGAAGACGTTTCTTCTACAGAATACTCTCCAGTATTTTTCATTGAATCAATTTTCAACAAAACATCTTCTAATCCTTCTTTGAATTTTTCAAAATCCTCTTTGTAAAGAAATATTTTATGTTTTTGAAATCCTTCGCGACCATCATCACTAAATGTCTTTTTACTTTCTGTTAAAGTGATGTATAAATCATTGCCTTTTGTCGCTTTTACATCAAAAAAGTAAGTTCTTTTCCCCGCTCTAACAACTTTAGAATAGATTTCGCTGTTTTTGTCATTTTCCATTTTCACTGAACATTTAAGTGTAAACAAATATGGTATTAATTTTTTATATAAGCAAACCAATATTATTATCAAGGTTAAAAAGGTAAAAGTGAAAAGGAAGAAGTAAAAAGTAATTTGACTCCCAGAATCAAATTACTTTTTACTTCTTCCTTTTTACTTACTTTAAAGAATGTACATCTTTTTAATTAACCATTATCCTCAGAAGATTCTTCCGTCAATTGTTTCAAATACATTTCCGCATAATGTCCCTTCAATGCTATAAGTTCAGCATGTGTTCCTTCTTCTACTTTTGTGCCTTCTTGCAAAACAATTATTCTATCTGCATTACGCAAAGAGGAAATCCGATGACTGACGATTAAAGAACTACGTAGATTTTGATCATTTTTTAAATTCGATAAAATTTCTTCTTCTGTTTCAGTATCTACGGCTGACAAACAATCGTCCAAAACTAATAATTTCGGATTGCGAATCAAGGCTCTGGCAATACTCACTCTCTGCTTTTGGCCGCCACTTAAATTTACTCCACGTTCTCCAAGTAATGTTTCAAATTTATCAGGAAACGCTACAATGTTATCATAAACTGCGGCCTTTTTAGCACTTGTTTCTATCTGCTCAGTCGTAATCTCATCGTTTGTTGCTCCAAATCGAATATTGTCGGCTATTGTCTCAGAAAACAAAAATACATCTTGAGGAACAATGCCGGTTTGATCTCGAAAGTCAGAAAGATTGATTTCTTTGAGTTCTTGATTATCAATTAAAATTTGTCCAGAATCAATATCAAATTGACGCATTAATAAATCTATAACTGTAGACTTTCCGCTTCCTGTCCTTCCTATAATTGCGAGTGTCTCACCAGGATGAATAGTGAAGCTTAAGTTGTTAATCGCTTGAATGCTGGAGTTTGAATAAGTGAATGAAACGTTTTTGAATTCAATTTTCCCTTTAAAAACAAAAGGTGTAGTTGTAGGATTTTTAACCAATGGTTCAGTTCGTAAAAACTCATTGATACGAGTTTGAGAAGCAGCAGCTCTTTGAATGATAGATGTTACCCAACCAACACTAGCAAATGGCCACGTAAGCTTGTTTACGAAAAGAATAAAGGCTAATATTCCTCCCAGTGAAATGCTGTTGTCATAGGTTTTAAGTCCGCCTAAGTATATGGTTAATATAGTGCTTAAACCAATTAGAAAGACAATTGTTGGCATGAATAAAGCATTTACGAAAACCAATTTCATACTTTTGTTTTTATAGTAAGAAGCGGATTCATTGAATTTCGCATGTGTTTCTTTTTCCTTGCTATAGGCTTTAATTACTCTCAATCCTGAAAAAGTTTCTTGAACAATGGTTGACATCATTGATTGTTCTTTTTGAACTTCAGTGCTCAATTGGTTCATTTTTGAAGATACTTTATATATCAGAAAGGACATAATTGGCAAAGGAATAAGCACAAACAGTGTTAAACTTGGACTAATATCAATCATTTGAAATACAACCAATCCGAATAAAGCAATAAGGTTTATTGTATACATCAAACCTGGACCAAGATACATTCGAACTTGACCTACATCTTCAGAGATGCGATTCATTAAATCTCCAGTTGTATTCTTTTTATAAAAGGTCGCATCCAATTGTTGGTAATGGCTGTAAATTTCATTTTTCAAATCAAATTCAATTAAACGAGACATAATAATAATTGTCTGACGTGTTAAAAACAGAAAAAAACCACTTCCAAGGGAAAGTAACATGTATACTCCTCCAATTTTTAATGAAAGTATAAGTGCATCTTGTATACCGTTAATTGGATTTTCAACGAAAAGGCTGTCAATGGTAGTTTTCACATATAGAGGCATTTGGACCCCGAAATAATTTGATATAACAATGAATAAAATCCCTAATAAGAACCGCCATTTGTATTTAATGAAATATTTGTTGAGATAGCTCAGTGACTTCATACGATTAATTTCCTATTTTTGTGCCAAAGTATGCATAACGATGTACATACGGAATGTAAAAATAGACATTCAACTTGAATTAAATTTATAACATTTGTCGTTTAAATATGTTTGATGTTAAAAAAATTGAGGATACGAACCTCATGGAAAACCCTGTGATTGCTCAAATGAGTAAATATAATCACGAACAATTATTGTTTTGCAACGATAATGCAACTGGGTTAAAAGCTATTATAGCTGTTCATAACACTGTATTAGGACCTGCCTTGGGCGGAACAAGAATGTGGGCTTATGCCAGTGAAATGGATGCCTTAACTGATGTTTTGCGTTTATCTCGCGGGATGACTTACAAAAATTCTATTTCAGGATTGAATCTCGGCGGTGGAAAAGCAGTTATTATCGGTGATGCTCGAACAATGAAATCTGAAGCGTTGATGAGACGTTTTGGTAAATTTGTAAATAGTTTAGCTGGTAAATATATTACTGCTGAAGATGTTGGAATTGGCACTGCTGATATGGTTTATGTGAACATGGAAACAAATCATGTTGTTGGTTTGCCAGGTAAAAGTGGTGATCCTTCTCCAGTTACTGCTCATGGTGTTTACGTTGGTATGAAAGCATGTTCAAAGGAGCAATTTGGTACAGATTCATTATCAGGAAAGAAAATTGTTGTTCAAGGCGTTGGGCATGTTGGAGAATATTTAGTGAAAGCGTTAGTTGCTGAAAATGCTGAAGTTTATATTTCAGATATTCACGAACCAACACTAAAACGAGTAGCTCATGAATATGGCGCCCATATGATTGACTTGAATGATGTTTACGATTTTGATATGGATATTTATGCTCCTTGTGCTTTGGGTGCCACAATCAATGATGACACACTTTCTCGTTTGAAATGTTCAATCATTGCTGGTGCGGCTAACAATCAATTACAACAAGAAGATATTCATGGTAGATTAGTGATGGAAAAAGGAATTATATACGCTCCGGATTTCGCTTTAAATGCTGGTGGTGTTATCAATTGTTATTCAGAAGTAAAAGGACTTTCTTCTGAATGGGCTATGGGTAAAGCAGAAGAAATATACAATACTATTGAAAACATCGTTAAACGATCTAAGTCTGAAAACATTCCAACATATCAGATTGCTAATAAAATGGCAGAGGAAAGAATCGAATCGATCGGAAAAGTAAAATTGCCTTTATAAAAAATGCTAAATAGAAGACATTTAAGAATTAAAGTATTACAGGTGCTTTATGCCTATTTTCAATCGAATGAAGAAGATTTTCGTCGTTCTGAAAAGGAATTGATGCAATCTGTTGAAAGAATACACGATTTGTATATTTACTTATTATTGACTTTCTCTGAGCTGAAAGTTGTTGCTGAAAATAGAATTGAAGATCTAAAGAAGAAAATTCGTCCAACTGACGCTGATTTAAATCCTAATATGATGTTTGTTAATAATGAGCTGATTCAAATTCTGGAAAGCAGTAAAGAATTGAGACGTTTTTCAGAAGCTAGAAAAGTGAACTGGACTGGCGATGAAAATCAAGAGATGTTTCGCAAAATGTTTTTACAAATAAAAGATAGCGAGACTTATATTCAATATATAAATAGCGAAATTAAAGGTTTTGAAGAGGATAAAAACTTTGCAATGGAATTGTTTAAATTGGAAATCGCTAATTCTGAGATTTTATATAATTTCTTTGAAGAAAAGAGTATTCATTGGATGGACGATATTGATTTGGCTTGTTCAATGGTTTTAAAAACTCTAAAGACAGCTGAAAAAGGGGAGGTCTTAACATTTTTACCTTTATATAAAGAAGGTGATGATGAACAAGAATTTATTAGAGAGTTATTGAGAAAAACAATTTCATTGGATAAAGAAAATGAATTGTTAATCGACGAGTTGACTAAAAATTGGGAATTAGATCGAATTGCTAAAATGGATGTGATTTTGATGAAAATGGCAATAACAGAGTTGCAAATATTCAATAATATTCCAACAAAGGTGACTTTAAATGAATATATAGAGATCTCAAAATTTTATAGTACTCCAAAAAGTAATGGTTTCATTAATGGTGTATTAGATAAAGCGATTGATAAACTTCAAAAAGCAAAAAAAATAGTTAAAATTGGACGAGGATTAATGAATTAAAATTATGAAAAAAACACTTTTTATATCAGCCGTATTGTTTCTTTTTACAGCATGTTCAGGTTCAGACACTGTAGTGGTTGGAAACAAAACCACTATGTTAGTAAATCCTGTTTATGATGGAGGAACTGTAGTGAAAGGGGAATTGATAACGGCAAAATTTATTGTTGAAAATACTGGAAAATACCCATTGGTAATTGCTGAAGTTAAAGGTTCTTGTACCTGTACCGTGGCTGAGAAACCAGAAGATCCTATTCTTCCTGGAAAATCAGGAATAATAAAAGCTGTTGTTGATACAGATAGAACATCTACAGGAATGATTTCCAAAGCGGTTCGTATTGTTGCAAATACAGAACCATCAGTAACAGAAGTTGCAGTTAAGGCGACTGTTAAATCAATTAAGTAACTAAATTAAATTCAAAATAAAATGCCACAACAAATAATAATGCTTGTATTGATCTTGATCGTATTTTACTTTTTCATGATCAGACCACAAATGAAGAAACAAAAAGAAATGAAAAAATTCAGAGAAAATTTAAAAGCTGGAGATAAGGTCGTAACAATTGGAGGAATCCACGGAAAATTGTTAGAGGTAGCTGATTCTACAGTGTTAATTTCATCTGAAGGAACGAAATTACGATTTGAAAAAAGTGCAATTGCATCTTCGACTGAGGATCAATTAACTGCATAAGACATCATATAAATAAAATTGAAACCGCTTTTTATTGAGGCGGTTTCAATTTTTTATAATTGGTAGTAGTCATTTGATAATTTAGAAAGCTCAAATAAAAAACTACATCATTTCAGGATTCAATCCTTACTTTCTTTTGTATCTTTAAACTACAGAGTGCATAATTATATGATAAATTAAACCATTCTATAATGAAAAATTTACTTACTATTTCGCTGATAGCTCTTTTACTTTTGTCTTGTTCAGGTAAAGAACATTGCGCCGATTGCCCAGAGTGCGGTGTGAATTTGAATGTGGATAACATGACCATTGAAGATGCAGTGTTAAATTCTAAAAACTCTGTTAATCAGGGTGTTGACACAAATGAACTTAGTGCTTCGATTGCTAAAATTGAGGAAAAATATGGCGAACAATGGGATTTTTGTGATTGTGTTATTAAAGGAGATTCTATAAACAAAGCCTTTTCAAAACCTAATTTGCCAGACAAGGAATTTGATAGGTTATCTGCACGTTTTGATGAAATTGATATTAAATGTCAGGCATTTAGAATTCAAGACGCGAGTAGAACACCAGAACAAAGAGACAAGCATGAGAAAAAAGTTCGTAAATGCTTACGTGATGCCGGAATAAAAAATAAGTAGTTTTAAGATTGAACTTATTATTTCGTTATTAACACCACAATAGGGAAATAACTTTATTTGTCGGGTTTTATTTAGAATTATTTTATTTATTTTTAATCGAATTTAAAAAACTATTATGAAAAAAATTATTTTATCTGCAACAATGTTAACTGTTTTAGTTCTTGCATCTTGTGGGAAGAGTGCTATTTGTGATTGTGCTGAAACAGGTCTATCAATGATGAAAGAAGCAAAAGAAGCGAAAATGGATCCAGCTAAAATGACAGCAATCCAAGAGAAATACAAAGGCGACATTGAAAAATGTGAAAAATTAGATGAAGGTAAAACTGAAGCTGAAAAAAAAGCTATGGAAGCTGAATTGAAAGAATGTGATTCTTTTAAGGAAATGGAAAAAATGTCTAAAGAAATGATGGGTCAATAATCTATCATTTTGTTCATTATAAAAATAGGTGTCTTGTAGATGCCTATTTTTTTGCTCAATTTTTAGTAATTTCACAGTATGTTGTTCAAAAAATGGCTTGTTTATTCTTTGCTCTTAAGTTTTTTCGTGGTGTTAACCCCTCGAGAAATTTGGCATGACTGTGGACATATACATGAACACAAGTCCTTTAAGGATACACATATTGATCAAAAAGATTGTTTTGCTTGTGATTTTAGTTTAGGAGTAATTAGCGCTCATTCTTTTCACTTTTTCCATTTTAAGAAACTGCACTTTGCAAAATTTGATTTAACCCTTGCTTCTTTATATTTTAAAAAGAAATTCCAACAATTTTCTCATCGGGGTCCTCCCAACAATTCATTTTATACTGTTTAATTCCATTTTAGAACATAATTCTCGTTCTGAATTATTATTATCTATTTTTTAAATGAGTTATAATGAAAATTTCAATCATTAACACACTTATTGTGTGCACATTATTTACCTATGCAAGTTTCTCACAGAATACACTTTCTGGAAACATAAAACAAACAGAATCAAACCTCAACCTTTCAGAAGTTTCAATTTATATAAGTGAGTTAAAAATTGGAACTACTTCCAACGATGAGGGGAATTATAAAATTGAAAAAATACCAACTGGTACTTATTTATTTGAAATCAGTTCTTTTGGATTAAAAAAAAGGGTTGAACGTATCACCATTTCTATTGATACGGTTATAAATTTCATATTATCGGAATCCGTTTCTGAATTAAATGAAATTGTCGTTACAGCTGTCACACGTTCAACCGAACTCAAAATGAGTCCGATAATAATAAAACCAATTGACATCAATTTACTCAACGAAAATAGTTCTACAAATCTAATCGATGCATTAAAAAATGTTCCAGGTGTGAATCAAATCACAACGGGTGCTGGGATTTCTAAACCAACCATTCGGGGATTAGGGTATAATAGAGTAATATCACTTTACAACGGAATTCGCCAAGAAGGTCAACAATGGGGAGATGAACATGGAATTGAGATTGACGAATATTCAATTGATAGAATTGAAATTGTAAAGGGTCCAGGAAGTTTAATGTATGGTTCAGATGGAATTGCTGGTGTTTTGAATTTTATAACGCCGAAAGCGCCTATAGATGGAGAAATAAAAACACAATTAATCTCAAATTTTCAAAGTAATAATCAGTTAATTGGAAATTCTTTATCAAATTCTGGGAATAAAAATGGATTCCAATGGCTTGCTAGAATAAGTAATAAATATGCTGGAAATTATCAAAATAAATACGACGGAAAAGTCTATAATTCTGGTTTTCAGGAAATGAATGGAAATCTATTTCTGGGTTTAAATAAAAAATGGGGATATACTCATTTGAATCTAAGTTCTTTTAATACAACCTTAAATATGGTTGAAGGGGAAAGAGATAGTTTAGGTAATTTTTTATTTATTCGAGACAATGATGCTGATGGGGAAGAGGTTTCTGCCACAGCTCAAGATTTAAAAGGGTACAAAGTAGGGTTTCCACATCAACAAGTGAGTCACCTTAGATTATTGTCTAATAATTATTTTCTCCTAAAAAAAGGAACAATTAATTTCGATCTTGGATTTCAAAACAATAAGCGGAAAGAATATGGAGATGTGTTGAATCCTACCGACCAAGCTTTATTTTTTGATTTAAACACACTTAATTATAATGTACGGTATAATTTGATTGAATTGAAAGGCTGGGAAACCTCATTTGGAATCAATGGAATGGTTCAAAATAACTTGAATAAAGGTTTAGAATTTCTGGTTCCAGAATATAGTTTGTTAGACAATGGTGTATTTGGATTTACCCAAAAAACGTTTAAGAAAAAAATCACATTGGCAGGAGGACTTAGATTCGATTTAAGAAGTCTAAATTCAAAATCTCTAGTCTTAGATACACTTGGTGTTCCAGTAGATTACACCGATAGCACAACCTTTTTAAAATTCACAGATATAAATAACACGTATTATGGCTTTTCAGGAAGTTTGGGTATTTCTTATCAATTAACTAAATCTTCAACATTAAAATTCAATATTTCAAGAGGTTTTAGAGCTCCAAATATTGCTGAAATTTCTTCAAATGGAAAACATGAAGGAACTTTGAGATTTGAGTATGGATCAACTACACTTGAATCTGAAGTAAGTCATCAATTGGATATAGCATATTTTTTAAACAAGGACCATATAACATTTGAGTTTACTCCATTTGTAAACCTCATTTCAAATTACATTTATTCTGAAAAACTTACTAGCGTAGGTGGAGGAGATTCAATTGTTGATGCCTTAGATCCTGTTCCAGCATATCAATTTACTCAAGGAAATGCAACACTACTTGGTGGTGAAATTTATTTAGATTTTCATCCTCATCCTTTGGATTGGTTACATGTTGAAAATTCTTTTTCTTTTGTTCAAGCGACTCAAAACAACCAATCAGATAGCACAAAATATCTGCCATTTATTCCTGCGGCTAAATATCGAGCAGAATTAAAAGCTCAGTTTAATAAAGTGGGTAAAAATTTAACCAATGTTTATGTGAAAGTTGCTGTTGATTATTATTTCAAACAAGAGCAATATTTCAAAGCATATACTACGGAAACTAGTACCCCTTCATATACATTACTCAGTATGGGAGTTGGAACCACTGTTAAAGTCTTTAAAAACACAAACTTTATGAAGCTTTTCTTAAGTGCAGATAATTTGACAGATGTTGCTTATCAAAGTCACCTAAGTAGATTGAAATACGCACCTCAAAATCCATTAACTGGTAGAAATGGAGTATATAATATGGGGCGGAATATCAGTTTGAAAGTGATATTTAATTTGTGAGAAAGGATACAAAAAAAAAGGCTTCCATAAATAATGGAAGCCTTTTCAATTTATAAAGATTGATTAATAATAAATCGCTCTTTGAACTTTCGTAACATGTTTTGCCAAACGAATAACTTGTTTTGTATATCCGAATTCATTATCGTACCATGCATATAAAACAACATTTTTACCGTCAACTGAAACAATTGTAGCATGCGAATCAAAGACAGAACAACAAGTGTTTCCTATGATATCACTAGATACTAATTCTGGATCGTAAGAATAGAAAATTTGGTTAACTAATTCTCCATTTAAAGCAGCATCTTTTATCAAAGCATTAACTTCATCCACTGAAGTATGCGCATTCAATTCAAGGCTTAAGATTGCTAAAGAACCATTTGGTGTAGGCACACGAACTGCGTTAGCAGTTAATTTATCTTTCAATTCAGGAATAACTTTCGTCACGGCATTTCCCGCACCAGTTGACGTAATTACCATATTGACAGCTGCAGCACGACCTCTTCTTGGTTTCTTGTGCATATTATCCAATAAATTTTGGTCATTTGTGTAAGCATGAACAGTTTCAATATGTCCTTTCACAACACCATATTTATCATTTATTACCTTTAAGATAGGGGAGATAGCATTTGTAGTACAAGAAGCAGCAGAGAAAATATTTTCTGTTTCTACATCAAGGTCATTTTGATTAATACCGTATACAACATTCGGGATTTCTTTTCCAGGAGCAGTCAATAATACTTTAGAAACTCCTTTTGCTTGTAAATGTCTTGATAATGCTGTTCTATCTGTGAAAACTCCTGTGTTGTCAATTATCAATGCATTTTTTAAACCATATTGAGTATAATCAATGTCTTCAGGATTACTTCCATCAATCATTTTAACAATTTGTCCGTTGATAATTAATGATTTGTTCTCTAAATCTTCAATTACAGAACCTTTAAAAGCTCCGTGAACTGAATCGTTTCTTAATAAAGACGCTCGTTTGATAATATCGGCATCTGAAGATCCTCTTGTTACAATTGCTCTTAATCGCAATTGTTGACCTTTTCCAGCCTGTTTAATCAACTCACGCGCAGCTAAACGGCCAATTCTACCAAATCCAAATAAAACAACATCTCTTGGTTCAAATGAATTGCCTGCTGTTTTACCGAAATTTGCAAGTTTTACATCTAAAAATTCTGCTTTTGAACTGAAATTATTTTGTTCCGCCAACCATTCGCTAGACAATTTTCCAATGTCCAATTTAGAAGGAGCAAGATCCATGTGCATAATTTGCTCAGCTAATTCTGAAGAAGTAAAAACATCGATAGGCTTATTAACTACTTTTCTTGCATATTCATGAAGGTTTAAAATTTCTGAGATAGTTACATCTGTTAAGCTGTTACGAAAAAGAACCAATTCAATTCCTTTGTCATACAACAATTCACCAACTTTACTTGATAGTTTAACAGCAGCACGTTCTCTTTCAACATGCGATTTCAATTCTTTTTCGTAACCTAATGCAGCCTCCATTTGTTTGATTTAAAGAGTGTTAATTAATAGTATTTATAAACGGTATTTAGCAAAAAAGGCTCCCCACGTTAGTAGAAAGCCTTTTTATTTTTTTAGCCCAAATATGCTTTGAGCAATTTATTTCTCGATGTATGTCGCAATCTGCGAATCGCTTTTTCTTTGATTTGTCTCACACGCTCACGAGTCAAATTGAATTTTGATCCAATCTCTTCAAGTGTCAATCCATGATTCATTCCAATTCCGAAGAACAAACGAATGATTTCACGTTCTTTATCAGTTAACGTACTTAATGAACGTTCAATTTCTTTTTGCAATGACTCAGCCATTAAAGCATGATCGGCTTTTGGTGAATCTGCATTTGCCATAACATCCATTAATGTTCCACCATCTTCAGAAGTTGATAGGGGAGCATCCATTGATACGTGACGACCAGAAACATTTAAACTTTCCTTGATTTTGTCTTCAGGAACTTCTAAAGCCTCCGCCAACTCTTCAGCTGATGGTGGACGTTCAAATTCTTGCTCTAATCTTGAAAATGCTTTGTTGATCTTATTCAAAGAACCAACTTGATTCAATGGAAGACGCACAATTCTAGCTTGTTCAGCTAAAGCTTGTAAAATTGATTGACGAATCCACCATACTGCGTAAGAAATGAATTTAAATCCACGTGTTTCGTCAAATTTTTGTGCTGCCTTGATCAAACCTAAATTACCTTCATTAATTAAATCTGGCAATGTTAACCCTTGATTTTGGTATTGTTTTGCAACGG
>VFKM01000163.1 GCA_009885545.1 Flavobacteriales bacterium | reverse complement strand
TGAAATTGCTTCATAAAAGATGGCTGAAGAAGATTTAGAAGATCAAAATGAAAATCAAGGGGACGAAAATAATCCTTTTGAAAGTAAATCTGTTGACGACAAGATTATTCCTGTTGGCGGACTTTACGAAAATTGGTTTTTAGATTATGCGAGTTACGTTATTTTAGAACGTGCTGTTCCTTCTTTACATGATGGATTAAAACCTGTTCAACGTAGAATTTTACATTCTATGAAAGAATTGGATGATGGACGTTACAATAAAGTGGCGAACATCATCGGGAATACAATGAAATACCATCCCCATGGAGATCAGTCAATTGGAGATGCTTTAGTGCAATTAGGTCAAAAGGATTTGTTAATAGATTGCCAAGGTAACTGGGGAAATACTCTTACTGGTGACGGGGCTGCTGCGCCACGTTATATTGAAGCTAGAGTTTCCAAGTTTGCTGCACATGTAGTATTTAATCCAAAAACAACGCAATGGCTTTCAAGTTACGATGGCAGAAATAAAGAACCAGAACACCTTCCCGTAAAGTTTCCTTTATTATTAGCTCAAGGAGCTGAAGGTATTGCTGTTGGTATGGCGTGTAAATTTTTGCCACATAATTTTATCGAATTGATTGATCAGTCAATCAATCACCTTCGCGGAAAAAAAGTGGAGTTATTTCCTGACTTTCCAAATGGTGGAATGGCTGATTTCACGAACTATAACGATGGATTACGTGGAGGCAAAGTTCGTGTTCGAGCAAAAATTAAAAAACTAGATAATAAGACCCTAGTGGTTTATGAAATTCCTTTTGGTACAACAACGGGTTCTCTGATTGAATCGGTGATTAAAGCCAATGACAAAGGGAAAATAAAAATTAAGAAAATTGAAGATAATACTGCAGCCGTTGCAGAAGTTATCATACATATGGCTCCTGGAGTTTCTCCTGATAAAACCTTAGATGCGCTTTATGCATTTACGGATTGTGAAGTTTCAATTTCTCCAAATTCATCGATTATTGATAGAGATACACCTCGTTTTTTAGGAGTGAGTGAAATCTTGCGTTTCAATACGGATAATACGGTTCGATTATTAAAATTGGAATTAGAAATCCGATTGGATGAATTAGAACGTCAATGGCATTTTTCAACCTTAGAAAAAATCTTCATTCGTGAAGAAATGTACATTGATTTCAAACTTCACCATGATAAAGACACGTTATTCGAATATCTATACAAACGATTTGAGAAATTTAAAAAGCAATTTATTCGTGAAATAACGGATGAGGATTTACATAAATTGACTCAAATTCCAATGATTAGAATTACCCGTTTCGATTCTTCGAAAGCAGATGATGCACTTTTGAAGATTGAAGAGGAAATGGAAGCGGTTAAAGAGAAATTGAACAATTTAATCGAGTATTGTATTGAGTATTTCAAAGATTTGAAAAAACGTTTCGGTGAAGGTAAAGAACGTAAAACGGAAATTAAAGTCTTTGACAACATCAGTGCGGCGAAAGTAATTATCGCTAACCGTAAATTGTATGTAGATTACGAAGAAGGTTTCATCGGTTACGGATTGAAGAAAACGGATCCTGTCAACGATTGTTCTGACATTGATGATGTTATAATATTCTTTGCGACAGGTAAAATGATGATTACTAAAGTTGCAGACAAGAAATTTGTAGGCAAGGGGATTGTCCACGCTGATGTTTGGAAAAAAGGGGACAAACGAACAATCTACCATTTAATATATCAAGATGGAGTAGGTGGGTCTGCTATGATGAAACGATTCTACGTGAATTCAATCACACGTGATACTGAATATGATTTATCACGCGGAACAAAAGGATCGAAAATGCTTTATTTCTCTGTTCATCCAAATGGTGAGAGGGAAGTTGTTAATATATTATTACGCCCAAGACCGCATCTTAAGCGTTTGCGATTTGATGTTGATATGGGAGAATTATTGATAAAAGGACGTCAATCTGGTGGAAATAGAGTCACCAAAGAAATTGTTCAAAAAATTACTCAAAAAGAAGTTGGCGGATCAACGCTAGCAGAACGTAAAATATGGTTTGATACCGTTGTTGGCAGGTTGAATGATGATAACAGAGGGAAATTCCTTGGTTCATTTAAAGGCGAAGACCGAATTTTAACAGTATATAAAACTGGAGAATACCGATTGAGTAATTTTGATCTTGCCAATCACTTTGATGAAGACATGATTTTAATTGAAAAATGGCATCCTGATCGCCCTATTTCTGCTGTTTATTATGATTCCGAGAAAGATATGCGTTTTGTGAAACGCTTCTTATGCGAAGTTACCTCCGATAAAAAAGTATCGTTTATCAGTGAAGGAGAAGGATCATATATGGATGTTGCATCCACAGCATACCGTCCGTTGATTAAAATCATCTATAATAAATTGTTAAAGGAAACTAAAAATCTTCCGGACAATGAAATTCAATTAGCTGATTTCATTGAAATAAAAGGAATGAAAGCGCAAGGAAATCAATTGACAAAATTGAAAGTCAAAGAAATTGTGTTGACTAATCCATTAGAGGGCGAGGAAACATGGCCAGTTGAAGAGAAACCATTGAAATCAGATGATAACGAAAGTGATGATGAAAGCGATGATGAGGTTGATGGTGAGGAAGGAAGTGATGGGACAACTATCGAGTGGGATTTGACCAAGGATGATGAGGAAGATGATCAAATGAAATTATTTTAGGAAAGTACAATTTTTAATATGAATAAATAAAAAAGAGAGATCAATTTGATCTCCCTTTTTATTATTTTAATAAACTAACATGCCCTTCTTTCTTATATTTTTTCTCGCTGATGTCTCTAAAGTAAACAACCCAAGAATACACGTCATCTTGTGCTTTTGTTCCATCTTTTTTCATTGTCCCGTCCCATCCTTGATTCATGTCATGTGATTCGAAAATAAGATCACCCCAACGATTAAAGATATGAAGTGTATAATCTTTATCTGAGATTCCATAACCTTTTGCAAAAAAAGTATGATTGAAATCGTCACCATCAGGAGTAAAAGCATTTGGTAGATATATATCAAAAGATGGTTTTACTTCTATGATAATAAATGTTGAATCTGGACAATTGAAGATGTTGTTCGCTGTTAATGATACCACGAAATTTCCATTATCAGCATAAGTGTAAATTGGATTTGTTGCAAGACTAATTTGACCATCTCCAAAATCCCAAACATAACTTGAAGCATTGACGGAAAGATTGGTAAATGAGAACGTAGGATTAAGTGTTGTTTCCGATAAGGAAGAGCTTGTGAAAATTGCACTTGCTTGTGGGTTAACTGTCACAAATGAACCGTTATTCAACGAATTTGTGCAACCATTGTCGTCTGTAACGGTTAACGAAACAAGGTATGCTCCTGAATTTGAGTAAATATGATTCGGATTCATAGCAGTGCTCATAAACCCATCTCCAAAGTTCCAAACATAATTCCAACTTGGAGAATTGGTTCCATTGTTAATAAATGACACACTTTCTCCAGGGCAAATCGCACCCATACTAGGGTTTAAAGCAATAACAGGTAATGAATTCACAATAACCGAAGCTGTATCATATATTGTTTGACCACAGCTGTTTGTAGCTGAAAGTACATAATCTGTACTTATTAAAGGATTTTCATAGATTGCGACATTAGTTGCGCATGAAGGACAATGCATCCAACTCATAATCACACTCGCGTCGCTGCCTAAATAGTTTGCAGTTAAAGAAATTGAATCATTAAAACAGATTATTGGGTCACTAATAGTTGCGACAAGATCAATTGGATCGAGAATGTTTATAATTACTGAAGTTGAAAGAAGTAAAGAACATCCGTTATTGTCACTAATTGTACAAGTATAAAATTGATTACTAATTGGAGAAACAGAAATGGAGTCAGTTATTTGACCATTTGGAGTCCAGTCATATTGATAATTACCAGTTCCACCTAAAGCAGTCACACCTATTGTAAGCAATGAACCAGGACAAATGACAGATACTCCACTTATAGTTCCAGTGATTTGAGTTGGTTCATTCAAAAAGATTGAATCTGTAATTGAACACCCAAAATCGTCCGTTACAATTAAAGAGTACCAAGAACTTTGTAAATCATATAAATTCACTGATTGAGGTCCTGTTGACCAATTGTAATTATAGGGAGCTGTTCCTCCTCCAACTAGTGAAGAAATTGATCCATTACTAAGGCCAAAACAACTTGGTTCAACACTAGATAGTGCCAAAGTTATTGCTGTCGGCTCTGTAATATTTACAATTATTTGTGTTAAACATCCATTAAAATCAGTCACAGTACATGTGTAGTTCCCAGCTATTAGATTTACAGCGAAATTGCTATTTTGAACAGGAATTGTATTCCAAGAATAGGAGTAAGGAGCACTGCCACCTGTAGCTAATACTTCAGCTGATCCATTTTGATAACCGTTACAGTTGTTATTTATTTGGCTGATAAGGTTCAAATTTAAAACAGCTGGTTCACTAATAGTAAAGTTGATAAGTGTATCGCAACCTAGAGAATTTACTATTTGAACTTGATGTGGTCCAGCAGATAAATTCAAAGCAAATGTATCAGTTGTTAAAGGTCCGCCATCCCAAGAGTATTGATTAGGTGAAAATAATCCCGACGTTAAAACGTGAGCTTCTCCATCTGAAAGACCATTACAACTTACATCGATATTAGAGAAAATTGATGTTTCAGAAAAAGAATAGAAACTTAATTGTATTACATCAATATCCGCTGGGCATCCGTTGTTACCTGTAGTAGTCAATGTTAGATTAACAAAACCATTTGAGATTTCAAGCGGAGTAGGAGTGTATGAAGCATTTAAATCTGTAGTATTCGGCGTAAAAATACCAGATCCACCAGACCAAACGCCACCTGTAGCTGTTTGTACAGTGCCGTTTAAAGCAATAGCTCCTACAGTTTGACTACAAAATAATTGATCGATTCCAGCATTAGCTAAAATCGGCAAAAGATCTTGAGTAATGATTGCAGTGTCGGTGGCAATTAAACATCCAGAAATATCTGTTACACTAACAATGTATGTTCCAGCACCTACAACAATACTACTAGTCGTAGCACCATTGTCCCAAGAAT
Source organism: Flavobacteriales bacterium (assembly GCA_009885545.1). GTDB lineage: Bacteria > Bacteroidota > Bacteroidia > Flavobacteriales_D > Crocinitomicaceae > M0103. Next base: position 2,164 of record VFKM01000163.1, on the reverse strand, counting down.
AAAAATAAGGTGCTGATCCTCCAGATGGTGTAGCTGTGACTACTGTATTTAGTACTCCAAAACAAAGATGTTGTGAGCTTGGAGAAACGATTACGGTTACGGGATCAATAAAATTCACACGAATCGTATCGCAAAAAGGAATTGGATTACATCCGGCAATGTCAGTTCCACAAACTAAATAATCTACATATGCTGGAGCATTGATATCGCCAGTTACATTTACTGTATCTGTTCCAACAGTGTTATCTAAATATGAATTATATGCTCCCATTGCTCCTGGGAAAATACTTGTCCAAGTCATGGATGGTTCATTGAAGTAATTAGCATAGATGAGACCAGAACAACCACTATTTAAAGTCGTGTCTGGGCCAATTATTGGTGCTGAATATGATGTTACACTAAAAATATTTAAGTCATTCCCTGGTTTGCAATATGTCAATGAATGAGGGCCAACACCTGATAGGCAAATAGGTACACCAACAGAAGTAAGAGGACAACAATTTATTTGATAATTTTGTCCTGGAGGTGCTGCACCAAAAGCAAAATCGAAAGATACTGATATTGCATCTGGATGAAGAGTAATAATAAATTCAACACAATTATTATCTCCACAACAGTCTGCATCACGTCCAATATTTAGACTAAGCCATGTTTGATTTGGTGAAGAGGAAAGGTCAACAATATATGGAAGTGCACCTGTACACTGTCCCATTGAAAATGTTGATCGTAGAAAAAGAATGATAAGAAATATCGCTTTTTTGATACTGAAGTTGAAGGTAGTTTCCATGGCGTAATAATTTAGTTTCTTATTTTGATAACGACTAAATAAAATTACGGTTGCCTTGTTTATAGATAAATTTTATATTATTATTTTTTTAAAAAATTTTCTATAAACGCTTTATATTACTAATTATTAGGAAATAATTAGGTGTGCGTGCATATTTAATATGTTTTTTATTGTGTAAAAATATAATATGTGTGCATATAATAAATTTTAAAAATAAGCTATGCAAGCATATTTGTATTTACTAAAACAAAAAGGCTGTTCAGAAAGAACAGCCTTTTCAAAATAGTATAAAATTGTAATGTTATTTTTTAATCTCTTCTAATTCTTTTTTCAATTCTTCTACTTGGGCATTTAATTCCTTAATTGCCTCAATCATTACAGGCACTAACTGCATATAATCTACAGTTTTGTACAAAGTTTCGTCGCCACTGTTACTGAATAGAGCTTTTTCTTTTACCATTTCAGGGAAGATGACTTCCAAATCTTGAGCGATGACGCCGTATTGCTCTTTTTTAGATTCTTTAATTTCTCCATCGATTACTTTTGATTTAGTAGTAATTGTGTAATGCGTTCCCTGAATCAAAGATAATTTTTCAAGTGCACCCTTTATTGGAACAATATTACTCTTCAATCTACGGTCAGAGGCAATCATCCAACCCCCAATTGACCATCCAGTCCCGTCAACTCCAAGATCAGCTGTAAAATAACCAGCCCAACCAAGTGTCGTATTGGTAGTTTGACCGTAAACACCATTAAATCCAAGTCCGTAAGTTCCTATACCATCTCCTGTTGCTCCAGAATTACTTCCATAAACTCCAAAACCAGTTCCATATATTGTTTGACCTACGACTCCGTTGTATCCTAATCCTAGTACTCCATACCCTCCAGTTGTCCGTAGGTTAGATCCGTAAATAGCTGCAGCGCCTAATGCTGTAGAAGGTATTTGACCTGAAACACCATAGCCAGCACCTGTATTATTGCCTAATATTGCTGAGTTATTTGCTCCCGAACTATTTGTATTACCTTGGATTGAAGCGAATGTGTTTGAAGCGTTTGTACTTTCAGCTCTTAAACCAACACCGGATCCAGTAACATTAGCCAGCACAGCTGTCGAATTTGCTACTGCAGTATTTATTTCCAAACCGGTAGTATTCGAACCTGCATTATTAATTCTCACAGATCCAGCATCGCTAGTAATTGTTCTTCCCAATCCTGCTCCACCTTGATCGTATGCCTGGTCTAAAGTAACTCCAGAACCTGATGATGGAAGAGTAACAGAATTCCCACCACTTATAGTAAGTGTTTGTCCCACTATACTCAAAGTTTGTGCATCAGCACCTGCTGGTCCCATTGGTCCGGTAGCACCTGTTGCTCCTG
>VFKM01000152.1 GCA_009885545.1 Flavobacteriales bacterium | reverse complement strand
TTAAGATATTAATACCATTTCCAGCATTCCAAGTCATTACATCTATTGTTGCAGTGAAATTAAACATCCCGTCTTCCAATGTGTATTTTCCAACAACGTCTTTTTTCATTTTATTCATTTCGATTTCAATCGTTGCTTTTCCATTAACACCTAACGACTTAACCTTTCCTGTAATCATTGGAGTACCAATTGTTCCAAAAAATAATTTGGCGATTTTCCCATTTCTTTCTTCGTTTTGCGTTTCAACAGAAGCCGTTTCAATCGAAAAAGTTAATGATTCTATTAATTTCTTAGGATCATCAGATTTCTCCATTCCTTCAATCGATATTTTATTAAATGTACCTTTTACCCCAGTCTTTTCAGTGAATTTGAAAGCAGTCCATTCTAAAACGGTACTTCCTGAGTTATAGGAATAAAAACAACTTTTTTCTGGTTGACTAGTTTCTTCAGTTGCTGTTTTGTCACCACCACAACTTGACAATCCAATAAATAGTAAAATAATTGCAAAAAATAGGTTCTGTTTTTTCATGAGTATTTTTTTGATGAAATTACAAAATCACATTGATACGCCCATTGTTTTATTTGAAAATAATTTCATTCATAAAGTCGGCTCACTTTTGTATTTTTGTACTCATGGATTTTGACATTGAATTACGTTTTCAGAAATTGAAAGCAAGCTTAGAAGAAAAATTTGGAGAAGGAATGGACGTTCAAGCGATTCTTTTTCTAATTGGAGTGAATGAGCTAGGGAGTGGATATAGAAATTTTTCAAAAAGCGAAAAGACGGATTTATTTCATATTGCTATTTGCACGTTGTTGGAACCTTATGGATATTACGAATTCCAAGGTCATGACGAACAAAATTGGCCACATTTCAATCTAAACAAGGAATTACCTCCGTTGGAACATAGAGAACAACAACATTTATTAAAAGAATCAATGTTGGACTATTTCATTCAAAACGGTTATTTCACTGAGAGTACTGAAATAGCTTAAAACACTATATTTACACCTTAAAATTATACAATGGATTTTCTAATCAAAGCAGCACAGTTAATACTTTCACTTTCAATTCTTGTTGTTCTTCATGAATTCGGACACTATATACCAGCTAGAATCTTTAAAACTAGAGTAGAGAAATTTTATCTTTTCTTTAATCCATGGTTTTCGCTTTTCAAGAAAAAAGTAGGTGATACTGAATGGGGAATTGGTTGGTTACCTTTAGGTGGTTATGTGAAAATTGCTGGAATGGTCGATGAATCAATGGACAAAGAACAATTAGCATTACCACCTCAACCATGGGAATTTAGAGCAAAGCCAGCATGGCAGCGATTAATAATTATGCTTGGTGGAGTAACTGTAAATCTTTTGTTAGGAATATTTATTTATATCTGTGTTACGTTTGCTTATGGTGATGAGCAAGTTAAGCCAACAGATTTAAAAGCTGGAGTTGCAATAAACCCCTATTTACAGAAATACAATCTTCAATCTGGAGATAATATTTTGGCTATTGATGGTGAAAAAATTACCCATGTAAACGACATCAACAATATCATTATGTTGCGTGACGGAAGGAAACTAAATGTTCAACATGCTGACGGGAAAAAAGAGATAATCACTTTACCTCCAGGAATTGATTATGAAATGTTCCAAAATGGTGCTTTTCCTGCTGTTGCTTTACGTCACAAATCATATGAAGTTGATTCAGTGATGCCAAAAACTTTTGCTCTTGCCGCAGGGTTATTGAAAGGAGATAAAATCATTGAAATCAATAAAGAAAAAGTAGTTTATTACGATGACATAGAACGATTGTTATATGCTTCAAAAAACAAGAAAGCTGAATTAACAATTCTTCGAAATGGTGAAGAGAAGACATTGACGACCAAAGTTAAACCTGAAGGTAAAATCGGATTTGCTGTTAAAACAACAGAATATTTTGACAAAAATAGCATCAAACACGTTGATTACAGTTTTGGTGCGAGTATCGGAAAAGGAATTGACAAAGGGTTTCATACTTTAAGTGATTATGCTTCACAATTGAAATTCATTTTCACGAAAAAAGGCGCAGCATCAATTGGTGGATTTGGTGCTATTGGTGGTATGTTCCCATCAACTTGGAATTGGCAAATTTTCTGGTTGAATACAGCCTTAATTTCCATTATTCTTGCCTTTATGAATATCCTTCCTATTCCAGCATTGGACGGAGGTCATGTAGTATTTTTATTATATGAAATTGTTACAGGAAGAGAAGCGCCACAAAAAGTATTAGAAATAGCTCAATATATTGGTTTTTTCCTTTTAATGGGTCTGCTCTTGTATGCAAACGGGAATGATTTATACCGTTTTATATTTGGGGCTTAACCGTTTATAAAGTTATTTAATCATTTAATAATAATTTTTAGTCATCTAAATAATTGTTGTTGAGATCAAAGCCTTATATTGTAAATTGCACAAAAATTAGAATTATGAAGAAACTTATTTTATCAATTGCATTTGTCGTGACCTCAGCGCTTTCATTAGTTGCTCAACTTACAGAAGGTCATATAGCTTACAAAATTGATGTATCAACGACTAACCCAGAAATGGAAATGGCTATTGGAATGATGCAAGGATCAACTTTGGATATTGTATTCAAAGAGAAAAATACGCGTTCAGAAATGAAAATGGGTTCAATGATAACCATGACGACCATTACTGACGAAAAATCAGGTGACCTATTAATGTTAATGGGAGGTATGATGGGCAATAATGCGATAAAGTCTACTACTGCAGAAATGCAAAAAAATCAACCAGAAAAACCAACGTACGAAGTTGTATTGAGTGATGAAACAAAAACAATTGAAGGTTATGTTTGCAAGAAAGCAACTTTGGTTGATGAAGAAGGTGGCGAAACAGTTTTTTGGTATACAGAAGAAATTGAAGTATCTAAAAAAGGTCAAAGTTATTTGAACGAAGATGTACCAGGTTTTCCAATGCAATTCGAAATCAATAACAACGGAATGAAAATGAATATGACTGTTACATCATTCGACAAAAAATTAGACAAGACATACAATGATTCTTTCAAAATGACCATCCCAGAAGGTTATAAAGAAATGACTTTAGAAGATTTACAGAAAATGGGGATGTAAGAGATTGCAATTCTATTAAAAAGGTGATTCAAAATTTGAATCACCTTTTTTTATTGAATTATTTGAGTTTAACAAGCTTCGCTGTTTGATCTCCAGATGTTTTCTGAATAGTAACGAAATAATTACCAGGAGACAATTCACCTATTTCAAAAGAAATAGTGTGTGTTCCTTGATTGATATTGCTATCGTATACAGTTTTCACAGAACGTCCATTGAAATCTAATATGTCAATTTTAACCCATTCATTTTGTGCTTCAAAACGGATTGAAGTATTTGAAACAGCTGGATTAGGGAACAATAATATTTTATTTTTTGCAAATTCTTCTTCTTCGATTCCAACATTACATGCACCAAGAACTTGATAATATGTCACTGTTTGTTCAAATAAAGGTTGTATATCTGCAACTGGCACTTCGAACCAATCTTTTAAAACAGATGCGTAGATATCTCTGAAGTCAATTTGCATGCCCACCCCTTCTTGGTCATTAATGGCATTTCCAATTGACGGGTTTGGTCCAATAATGCCTGCATTAATGCAAGTCCCAAATAAAAATAATGGCGCTGCATCGCCGTGATCTGTTCCAAGACTCGCATTTGATGCTATTTGTCTTCCAAATTCTGAGAATGTCATTCCTGCAACTCTATTTGAAATCCCAAGTAAATTCAAATCATCTTGAAAAGCATTGATTGCATCCGATAACATTTTAATCAAATCGGCATGTGTTCCTGCCATTACATCTGTAGTACTAACTTGTGCATCGTGCGTATCAAAACCATTGATATTCAAAATGTAAACTTTCGTTTTCAATCCTCCAGAAATCATTTGAGCAACACTTTTAAGATGCATTGCCACGGGATTATTGATGTCGTATAATGTCGACAACGTATTTCCTGCATTGGCTGCTGTATTGATTTGGCTACCATATGCATTTGTTTGATCAATTAACGTGGATAAATATTCCATATGAGATCCATAATAAGTCCCATCATTTGCAACATTACTTGCCAACAAATTAACTGTTGCAAAAGGATCTTCTAAAGCTTGTGAAAAGTTCGCCATTAGCCCTTGACACGTAGAAGATACTTCATAACCCATACTGATTGCAAAAGGATCAGGATACGTTGCATTTGGGTAATCAGCTGGATAATTTGGGTAATCATTGTCAAATTGACGACCCAACCAGCCACGAGTTTCATTTTGATCCAACATCCCAGTAGACCAAATATCCATAGATCTAAAATGTGAACGATTTTGTTCTGGATAACCAACGTTTTGTACCACCGTTAATTGACCAGCATTGAACATATTTTGCATTCCGGTCATCACAGGATGAAATCCAACTTCCGGTGAAATTGCCAAGATCGAAGGTTCAGGGATTATAATATTGGACCTTTGAATTACGAGATTTGCATATTGATCAACAGGAATAACTGTATTTAACCCATCATTACCACCGTTCAATCTAATTAGAACCAACACCCTATCTTCAGCACTTTTCGAATAATTGAATAACTTTTTCGAAACAGCTTCATAATTAATCCCTTTCAATACAAAAGGAGTTGCTAAAGAGGCTAATGATATATTTTTTACAAAATTTCTTCTTTTCATAACACTACTTATTTTCCTTAAATTGTTTGAAATTGTGGAATTTGAAATATTCTCATTAATACCAATTCAACTCTTTGTTTCACAGGATTTGAAAATGAGGTGTTTCCTGGATTGGCGAGATAATCTGTATATTGAATATTCCATTCAAAATCAGGTTGACCATTCGTTAATATCAATTTCAACGTTAATTTTTGAGCTGCTGAAATTGGTTTAGGACAAAACACATCACACATGTCATCAATTACAGTTATTGCATCAGAAGGAAGAGACAATCCATCAACGAAAGTCAAAGCATCTAATTTTAAGTTATCTCCATTCACAGGTATTCCTGTAAAAACAGTAATATAACTTGCAATATCAAAGCGTGATTTAATGTGCGTTGAATTAACCCATAATTTAGAAAAGGCTGGTGCTTGGTAATATTCAATCCAACCGGCGACACTTGGAGGAGTTGCATAAGCTTGTCCCATATTTTCTGCAAACCAATAAATGCTCAAATACATATCAGAATCGGTTGCTAAATTGAAATTTGGAGTTGATGATGTTGCGTTAAACATTCCGTAAATTACTTCTAAAGGTCCTCTAATCATAGAACCACGTAGCGCAACGTCATAAAAATGTTCACTCGACAATAATTCCTGCATTACAGGTAAAATGTCATAATTATTGGCTATCAATGTTGCTGCCAATTCAGCTATAACAGTGGATTGCACAGTTGGGGTAAGATCGTAATTCACAAAATAGCGGTACAATTTTGTGCAGATATACGTTGCCACTTGTGGTTGTTGGAAAATAATGTCAATGTAATTTGAATATTCTGATGCACCACCATCAGGAATTGTGACACTTCCAAAATGAGCTGACAATTGTTTTGTTGTTGCGTCATGCAAAATTGGATAAAATGTTGAGACAGGACTTGTTAAAGTGTCACTCCTAAGACCTTCAACTAGAAATCCCGTAAATATTTTTGCCCCAGCAGCAACATCTTCTTCAGTATAATATGTATAATCGCCAGGTCCAATTTGCGGTCCTTTTCCGATTGTAAAAAGCTCCAAAATTTCTCTAGCATAATTTTCATTCGGACTGAAAACATTATTACTAGCGCCATTTAAAAACAGCAACATACATGGGTCAATTGTTACGTCTTTGACTAATTGTTTAAAATTCCCAAGTGCATAAGAGCGCAATAACATGTGATAATTGTATGTTGCTCTAGAATCAAGTGTTGCAGTTGCAGCGAAGTGATTTTGCCAAAAAAGGCACATTTTTTCTGAAATATTTAATTGCTCAGTATTGATTCTCTTCATCATCCATGCACCGAGTGATTTAATACGTGCATTTTCTGTTAATTGTGCAGCTGTAACATTTGTAGGATAAACACTGTTAATCCAAGTTGTGCCCACTGTTGAAATTGTGTCGTTGGGATCATAAGTAATTGGATCTGAAACGGCAGGAATTTGCAACAATGAAGTTACGGTTGTAGCCATTCCATTTGCTACTGCGTCCAATATTTGTTGGTTAGTAGCTCCAAACATCGTTCTTCTAAGTAAATGTGCAGCTTCTGCTTTTGTCCAAGTGCCAGTATAAGGAACCATGCTTAAAGAAATTGGTTCTTCAATCGATTGATCAGGAATCATGTAGTAAGTTTTAAAAATCTAATATATGAAAAAAATCAATCGTGTCGAGCACCTTTAAATATTTTAAATAAATGCAAAACAAATGGGAAGATTGACTCCATCGATTCTGTTGCGCCTTTAGTTGAGCCAGGCAATGCCACAATAAATGTCTTACCTTTCACACCGGCAACACTTCTTGATAGCATAGATAAGGGTGTTCTTTCTTGTCCGTAACTTCTAATTGCTTCTTCAATTCCAGGAATTCTTCTATTGAGAAGAGGAATAATTGCTTCAGGTGTAATATCGCGTATTGACAATCCCGTACCACCAGTATAAATCAATATATCGGTGCATTCGTCCACATGTTTATTTAATATTTTTTGAATGTCTGCAATTTCATCTGGAACAACAACGTAATCAATTACGTTCACTGAACATGTTTTCAATTTCGCAATTATTGCCTTACCCGCTTTGTCTTCTTTAACACCAGCATTGATGGTGTCGGAACAAACAACAACTGCTGCTTTCAATCCGAGACTTTCAAATTGAATTTTCCAATCTGATTTACCTCCTTTTTTCTCTAAAAGTTTAATATTGTTGATTTCAATCCCTTTGTCAATTGGTTTCAACATGTCGTACATTGTTAGTGCAACGACACTTGCTCCATGCATCGCTTCTACTTCAACCCCAGTTCGGTAAATACATTTCACTTCTATCTCGATAAAAATATTTAACCCATCGATTCTGTAACTAACGGCAGTGAATTCAATAGGCAAAGGATGACAATCGGGAATCATGTCTGCAGTTTTTTTAACAGCAAATAATCCAGCTGTTTTTGCCATTTCAAAAACATCTCCCTTTGGCACCAATTTATTGACTAAAGCATCAATTGTTTCTTGCTTACTAACTGTCACTGTTGCTTGAGCTATAGCAATTCTAAGTGATTTATTCTTATGTGTTATTTCTACCATTTCTTTTAAATATTGACTTTCCAAACATGGGTTGAATCGGCAAATAATTCCTTTCCAAAAACTGGAACTTTCTCCTTTATTTCTTCAACAATATATTCAATTGCTTTTTGGGCCATTTTTCGGTGTTTGGATGAAACGAAAACAAACAGGCAAATCTCACCAGTTTCTACAACACCAGAGCTATGATAAATATGCATACAGACAAGTTCAAATTTTTGAAATGCTGCTTCTCGGATTTCTTCAAACACTTTGTTTGCCATCTCTTCATAGGCAGAATATTCGATTGCCAAAACATCTTTTCCATCAATTATATCTGCTCTTACTTGACCCAAAAAAATCTGATGGGCACCAATCGTTGTCTTCGATTGATGTTTCGCAATTGAATCTCCAATAAATTGAGCCGAAATTGCACCT
>VFKM01000188.1 GCA_009885545.1 Flavobacteriales bacterium | reverse complement strand
GGAATTGCGCCTGTTGTAGCCGCACAAACGAATGCAACTGGAATATTTAGTGGTTTAGCTTCAGGAAATTATACCGTTACAACAACGATTGGTGGGTGCACATCGACCACTACGCCATTAACAATTAATGCAGCAGCAGGAGCACCGGCAGCACCAACTGCAACTATTACTCAACCAACATGTGCAATCGCAACTGGAGATGTTACAGTTTTAACTCCAACTCCAGCGGCCGGAACGACTTATACTCTAACTGGAATTGCGCCTGTTGTAGCCGCACAAACGAATGCAACTGGAATATTTAGTGGTTTAGCGGCAGGAAATTATACTGTTATTACTACAGTAGGTGGATGTAATTCTACAACGACCTCATTGACGGTAAATGCTCAACCTCCAACTCCAGCTGCTCCAACTGCTAGTGTTTCGACTCAACCGACTTGTGTTTTAGCTACAGGAACAATAACTGTAACTGTTCCGACACCAGCAGCAGGTACTTCTTATACTGTGACTGGAACTGCACCGGTTGTTGCTGCTCAATCTAATGCAACTGGAGTGTTTACTGGTTTGGCAGCAGGGAATTATACGGTTACTGCCACTGCAGGTGGTTGTACTTCTTCAACAACCTCATTGACAGTAAATGCTCAACCTGCAACTCCTGCAGCTCCTACAGCTAGTGTTACAACGCAACCAACTTGTGTAATTCCAACTGGAACAATCACTGTTACTGTTCCTGCACCAGCTGCAGGCACTTCTTATACTGTAACTGGAACCGCACCTGTTGTTGCAGCACAATCTAATGCAACAGGTGTATTTAATGGTTTGGCAGCAGGAAATTATACCGTTACAACAACGGTTGGTGGGTGTACATCGACCACTACACCATTAACAATCAATGCAGCAGCAGGAGCGCCAGCAGCACCAACTGCAACTATTACTCAACCAACATGTGGAACAGCAACAGGTATAATAACAGTTATTACACCTGTTCCAGCAGCAGGAATAACTTATACTTTAGCTGGCATTGCACCAGTTGTGGCTGCACAAACAAGTGCAACTGGAATTTTTATCAATTTGGCTTCTGGAGATTACGCTGTTATAGTTACAGTTGCAGGATGTAATTCAACTCCTACTTCTTTAACAATAAATGCACAACCACCAACACCAAGTGCACCCACTGCTAGTGTTACGCAACCAACTTGTTTAGTTGCAACAGGAACAATTTCAGTAACAGTGCCGGCTCCAGCAGCAGGAACTACCTATACTGTAACGGGCACAGCACCAGTTGTTGCTGCACAAACTAACTCAACAGGAGTATTTACTGGTCTTGCAACGGGTAATTATTCTGTAATTACAACTGTAGGAGGATGTGCTTCAGCAGCAACATTGTTAACAATAAATCCTCAACCTGCGAATCCTACAGCGCCAACAGCTAGTGTTACTGCATTGCCAACTTGTGCTGTACCAACAGGGACAGTTACTGTTACAGTGCCTGCTCCAGTAGCAGGGACGACTTACACGTTAACAGGAACATCTCCTGTAGTTGCAGCTCAAACAAATGCGACAGGTGTATTTGCTGGTTTAACAGTTGGAACTTATGATGTTATCACTACAGTTGGAGGATGTGCTTCAACTGCTTCAGTAATAGTGATTTCACCACCAGCAGGAGCCCCAACTATTTCATTAACCTCTTCAACTGATATTACCTGTTTCAATGATAATGACGGAACTGCTGTTGTTTCTGGGTCTGGTGGAACAGGAGGGTTAACATATTCATGGTTACCATCTGGAGGCTCTTCAGCTTCAGCTTCAGGTTTGACAGCTGGTAATTATACAGTTACAGTTACTGATGGGGTAGGTTGTTCTAGTTCTCTTATTGTGACAATTGGAGGCCCAGCTCAAATTGTAATTACTGAAACTGTTACAGATATTATTTGTGGTTCTACAATAGGTCAAATTACTACTGCAGTAAGTGGTGGTGATGGGACTTATACTTATGCATGGACACCAAATGGAGAAATAACTTCCTCAATAACTAATCTTACTGCAGGTAATTATTCTTTAACTGTTACAGATGGAAACGGATGCTCATTAACTGAAAGTTATTCAGTTGTTGCTACAGGTTCGTTATCAATAGTCGCTACTCCAGTTTCAACAACAATTCAGCAAGGGGAATCTGTTCAGTTAAATGCAACAGGTGGCACAACTTATACTTGGACACCATCCAATGGATTGAATTTTACTGATATTGCTGATCCAATAGCAACACCAAATACAACTACTATTTATACCGTTACGGCAACAGATGCTTCAGGATGTACAGGAACAGATAATGTTACAATTGTAATCCAAATTATATGTGGAGAAGTCTTTGTTCCGACGGTGTTCTCACCAAATGGCTCTGGACCAGGAGTAAACAATACTCAGTGTGTCTATGGGACTTGTATCGCAGAATTGAATTACGCTATCTTCAATAGATGGGGTGAAAAAGTCTTTGAAACTACAGACCCATTAGTATGTTGGGACGGAACTTACAAAGGTAAAGCAATGAATTCAGGCGTGTTTGCGTACAAACTGGTAGCTACTTTAATAGACGGAACGTCCATTGAGGAGTCAGGTAATCTAACATTAATAAGATAATTTTATAAACGAATTATATGAAAAATTATATTAAAATAGTCGCTATTCTTGTTGTTTTCCATTCAACGTCTGTTGCACAAGACATTCACTTTTCAAACTTGGAGTTTTCACCTTTGACATTAAATCCTGCTTTGGCTGGAGCGAATTCTCCAATGCAAGGGATCATTAATTACAGAAGTCAATGGATGAGTGTTGCCACTCCTTATGTAACTATGGCTGCCTCTTTTGATGCTCGATTTAATGAGAAAAAGCGAAATAAAAATGGAATAATGGCTGGTGGAATTAATTTTTTCAACGATAAAGCTGGGGAAATGAAAGTCACTACGAACAATGTAAATTTAAACTTAGCATATCATTTGATTCTTGATCGAACAAGTACACTAGGGCTAGGTATTTATACTGGTTATGGGCAAAGATCAATCGATCCAAATGGAGGACGTTGGGCTAGCCAGTATGATGGGATGAGTTATGATGTAGGTGCTTCTCACGGAGAAACATTTAACTCAGCCAGTTTTAACTTTTTAGATGCTGGTGCAGGATTAGTTTATACATATAAGAAAAATAATGGTTATATGACTCAAAACAACCAACGTGCTTTTAATGGTGGGGTGGCCTTTTATCATGTGAACAATCCAAGATTTTCATATCTTGATCAATCTACTGAAAAGTTATATATGCGATGGTCCTTGTTCGTAAATGGAACAATAGGAATTGATAATACACGAGGGTCCGTTTTACCAGGAATATATTTTCAAAGACAAAAATCATCAATGGAAATTATGTATGGAGCATATTACCAATATAAGATTAAAGAAGGTTCAATGGCAACGGGCTTTACAAGACCAATGACATTCTCCATTGGGCTATTTAACCGTTTCAAAGATGCGTTTATTGGTAAAGTAATGTTTGAATGGGATCAATTTTCTGCAGGTTTTGCATATGATATTAATATTTCAACATTAACAGAAGTATCAAGAGCCAAAGGAGGCTTCGAATTTTTCTTACGATTCAATATGGGTGATGGAGGAGGATTTAGATCTCGTATTTAATTTAAAAACAAAATTCTAAAGAAAAGATAGGGGTTCAATTAAGAGCTCCTTTTTTTCGTTTATGCAACCCTAAAACTAAATTTACTTTGAAGGATATAACTGTAAGTTACGGAAAGTAAAATAGCGATAAATCTTGATGGCGTTGGATAAAAATGAAAATGATCGACCAAAATTTTGAGAGTGAAATAACTAATTATTATTGCACCAAGCCCTACTACAAAGTATCGAAATAGTTGAACCTTGCCTGGTAAGGTTGAGTCTTGAAATGTGATGTATTTATTTAATAAAAAGCCGATAACAAAAGTTATTGGAAAAACGATAAATAGCGATGCAATGTGTGGACTCAAAACAACAAAACTTAAATCTACATTTTGCTTAACGAAAATAAAATTGTAAAATATAAAATAAAGAACCGTATCTAAAACTAAGTTTCCACCACCACAAACGGCATAGCGATATGTTTTTAGAGGGAGAAAGCTCTTAAACAAGAAATAGAAAGAATCAATAAGGAAGATTAAAATTTTTTTCATACAATAAGCCAACAAAGTTAAGAATAACATTAAAATTGGAAATATTTTTGCGCTTATTTAAAAAATAGATTAAATTTATCTTGCAATCATTAAACAAGAATTATTTATACCTTTTTAATTGAAGGAGAAATTTTTTAACATGAAAAAAATAATCTACACTACTATCGCGATTTTATTATCGTATTCACTTCAAGCACAAATTTTTTGGACAGAAGCTTTTGAAAATAGTTGCGCATCTGGTTGTCCAGCAGCAGGTTCTAATACTGGAAATGGACCTTGGACAATGACTGATGCTAGTCCAGCATTAGACGCTTGTGGAGACCCAACTGAGCCTAACACTTGGTATGTGAGTTGTGCAGAAAATGGTCAGGCTGCAGGAGTTTGTGGCGCTGGATGTGGTACAGACGAATCTCTTCATGTTGGTTCGGTTACAATTGGTGATTTAGGCGCAGCATATGATGCCGGTGGTTGGTGTGATGCGGGTCTTGGTGGATTTGGCTTTTTCGGAACGCCTACTGACAAACGAATAGAATCACCAATAATCAATTGTACTCCTTATTCAAATATTACTTTGGCATTCAACTATATAGAAAATGGAGATTTATCAATAGATAATGCAACCTTATGGTGGTACAATGGTACTGTCTGGGCTCAACTTTTTGATTTGGCTAAAACAACAATTTGCGGTGGTCAAGGACTGTGGACTGCGTATTCAGTTGTTTTGCCGGCAGGAGCGAATAATAACCCAAATCTAAAAATTGGTTTTAGATGGGTTAATAATGATGATGGTTTAGGAACTGACCCATCATTTGCCGTAGATGATATTACATTGTCAGTTGTTGCTGGCGGAAATACAATCACGACTGGAACAATTACAGGAAGTCCTTTTTGTGCTTGTGCTACAGTAAATGTACCTTTTACAAGTACTGGCACCTTTACAGCAGGAAACACGTATACAGCTCAATTGTCAAATTCTGCTGGTAGTTTTGCTGCTCCAGTTTCAATTGGAACTTTAACAAGCACAGCTAATAGCGGAACAATTGCATGTGTAATTCCATGTAATACACCATCTGGAACGTTGTATCGTATTCGAGTAATAAGTTCAACGCCTTCTGTTACTGGATCGGCTAATACAGTTGATATTGTTGTCAATGCCCCTCCTGCTGCGCCTACCGCAAGTGTCACACTGCAACCAACGTGCGCTATACCAACCGGAACAATTGTTGTTACCGCGCCAGTTGGAGCAACAATTCAATACAGTGTTGGTGGAGCTTATCAAGCTAGTGGAACATTTAGCGGTTTAGCACCAGGAAGTTATAATATAACTGCACAAAATACTTCAACAGGTTGTATTTCCACAGCTACTGTTTTAACTGTGAATGCTGTTCCAACAGCCCCTGCAGCACCAACAGCATCCGTCACTGTTCAACCAACGTGCGCGATACCAACAGGAACTATTGTAGTTACCGCGCCAGTTGGGGCAACAATTCAATACAGCGTTGGTGGTGCCTATCAAGCTAGTGGAACATTTAGCGGTTTAGCACCAGGTAGTTACAATGTGACAGCACAAAATACTTCAACAGGTTGTATTTCCACAGCTACTGTTTTAACTGTAAATGCTGTTCCAATAGCCCCTGCTGCACCAACAGCATCCGTCACTGTTCAACCAACGTGCGCGATACCAACCGGAACAATTGTAGTTACTGCGCCAGTTGGTGCAACGATTCAATACAGTGTTGGCGGAGCCTATCAAGCAAGTGTTACTTTTGCTGGGCTTGCGGCAAATTCCTACAATGTAACAGCACAAAACACTTCAAATGGTTGTATATCAACCGCAACAATTTTGGTTTTAAATGCTCCACCCGGAGCCCCAGCGACCCCGACAGCATCGGTCACTGTTCAACCAACGTGCGCTATACCAACTGGAACAATTGTCGTTACTGCACCAGTCGGAGCAACAATTCAATATAGTAATGGTGGCGCATATCAAGCAAGTGGTACATTTTCTGGATTAGCGTCAGGAAGTTATAATATTACAGCTCAAGATATGGGGTCGGGATGTATATCGTCAATTACAGCCTTAACTGTAAATCCAATTCCAACAGCACCAACAGCACCAACCGCATCTGTAACTGTTCAACCTACATGTACAGTTTCAACTGGAACAATTGTAGTTACTGCTCCTGTCGGTGGAACAATTCAATACAGTAATGGTGGAACCTATCAGGCAAGTGGCACATTTTCTGGTTTAGCGCCAGGAAGTTATAATATTACTGCTCAAGACATGGGGTCTGGATGTATTTCAGCAATAACTGCGTTAACTGTAAATCCAATTCCAACGCCACCAGCTGCACCAACAGCTTCAGTTACGGTTCAACCAACTTGTGCTGTTCCAACTGGAACAATTGTAGTTACTGCACCCGTAGGAGCATCAATACAATACAGTAACGGTGGGGCTTATCAAGCAAGTGGAACGTTTACTGGATTGGCAGCAAATTCTTACTCAATTACAGCTCAAGATATGACCTCTGGATGTATTTCAACGGCAACTGTTTTGGTAGTTAATCCAGCACCAGGAGCACCAGGAGCACCAACCGCATCAGTAACTGTGCTCGCAACATGTGCAGTCCCAACTGGAACAATAACTGTAACTGCTCCTGTTGGAGCAACAATTGAATATAGTAATGGGGGTGCATATCAAGCTAGTGGAACTTTTAGTGGTTTGGCTCCTGGAAGTT
Source organism: Flavobacteriales bacterium (assembly GCA_009885545.1). GTDB lineage: Bacteria > Bacteroidota > Bacteroidia > Flavobacteriales_D > Crocinitomicaceae > M0103. Next base: position 8,336 of record VFKM01000188.1, on the reverse strand, counting down.
ATAATATTACTGCTCAGGATGCAGTTTCAGGTTGTACATCATCTGTAACAGTTGTTGTCGTTAACGCACCAGTTGGAGCACCTGCTGCACCAACAGCATCAGTTACGATTCAACCAACTTGTGCTGTTCCAACTGGAACTATTGTTGTTACAGCACCTGTCGGAGCAACAATAGAATACAGCAACGGAGGCGCATATCAAAGCAGTGGGACATTTAGTAACTTATCTCCAGGGAATTACACTATTACTGCACAAGATATGTTAACTGGATGTATTTCTTCTTCAACGTCTGTAACAGTTAATGCTTTACCAATAGCCGAAGTGGTTGATGCAGGATTGGATGTAATAATTCCTGCTGGTGGAAATACAACTTTAACGGCAACTGGATTAGGAACATTTTCTTGGGATACAGGAGAAACGACCCCTTCAATAATTGTTAGCCCAACCATTACAACAACGTATTGTGTTACACTTACGGATGCTAACGGATGCACTGATACAGATTGCGTAACAGTTTCATTTGAAATTGAATGTCCGGAAATATTTATTCCAACAATTTTTTCACCTAATGGGGATTTGAACAATGACAAACTTGTTATTCATGGCCTTACTGATTGTATTCCAACTTTTAATTTCTCAGTATATGACCGATGGGGGGAAATGGTTTTTGAAACATCTGACCTGTTAACCTATTGGGATGGAACTTATAAAGGAAAAGCAATGAATACCGGAGTTTATTTTTACAAATTGATCGCTATCAAGATTGATGGAACAACAGTAAATCTATCTGGAAACACAACATTAGTTAGATAATATACGCTATTAATATGAAAAAAAATATTCAACAAAAAACGGGATTATTCTTAACAGTAGCATTAATATCCTTGATGTCAAATGCTCAAGATGTCCACTTTTCTCAAATGGAATTTTCTCCATTGACTTTAAATCCAGCGCTTGCTGGCGCTAATTCTCCTGCTCAAGGAATCTTAAATTATAGAAGTCAGTGGAACAGTGTAGCAGTTCCTTATCAAACTATTTCCGCTTCATTTGATGGAAGATTCAACAATAAAAAAAGTGGAAAAAAAGGGATTATTGCTGGAGGAATTAACTTTTTTAATGATCAAGCAGGAGATTTAAAAGTTATTACAAATTCGGTTAATGTAAATCTTGCCTATCATTTAATTTTAGATAAAACAAGTACATTAGGAATTGGACTTAATACAGGATTTGGTCAAAGATCAATCAGTGCAAGTTCAGGAAGATGGGGTAATCAATATGATGGAACTGCGTACAATAGTACAATGGAGCATGGAGAAACATTTGAGAATCCAAGTTTTTCATTTATTGATGCTGGTGCAGGGATAGTTTATGCCTATAAACAAAATTCAGGGTACAAATCTAATACAGATCAAAAAGCTGTAAACATTGGGTTTGCTATGTATCATTTAAATAAACCAAGTTATTCTTATATGAATGATAATACTGAAAAATTGAATATGAGAATTTCAGTATTTGCGAATGCCAATATCTGTATTAGTGGAACAAAAAGTGCAGTTTTGCCAGGAATATATTTCCAAAATCAAGGTTCTTCAATTGAATTTCTTTATGGTTTATATTATAAACATCTTTTAAGTAAAGGCTCTATGGCTACAGGTTTCAGCAAACCAACATCTTTGTCATTTGGACTATTTAATAGATTCAAGGATGCCCTTGTAGCCAAAGTAATGTTAGATTGGGGTAATTATTCTACTGGTTTTGCCTACGATTTAAATATTTCGAAATTAAATGAGGTTTCGCAAGTTAAAGGAGGTTTTGAAGTCTTTTTAAGATTTAATATGACGGATAACGGAAACGGGAATTCAAGATTTTAACGTACTCATAACGAACGAGCTTTGAACGTTTGCGATATTCGGAATTGACGCTAATTTCTGTTTCAAAAAATCTTGATATTCATCCATATCTTTTACTTCAATAGAAAGTAAATAGTCGTAATTCCCTGCAATATGGTAACAAGCATTCACTTCATTAAGATGAACGATCTCGTTTTCAAAACCTAATAGTAAATCAAGATTATGTGCTTTTAATGATACTTGACACAAAACATGTAACCCTTTTTCTATTTTCTTTTTATCTAAAATTGCGACGTAATTTTTAATTACACCATGTCTTTCTAATCGTTTTATACGCTCAAACGTCGGAGTAACTGAGAGGCCAATTTCAGCGGCAATTTCCTTATTCCCCATTTTTGAATTCTCACTTAATATTGCAAGTATTTTTTTGTCTATTTGATCTAATTGAATTTCCATAGAATTTTTTTCTCTTTTGAAGTGTTATTTTGTGTTATGAAGAATAAATAATATGTAAATCTACATAATTTAGAATAATAATCTATAGAATCATCTTGTGAAAGATTTATTTATACGTTTACAATATAACAAAAACCTTGATACGATGGATTATTCTAAAATGCAACCAGAAAGTTTAATGATGAGTTATGGATACAAACCTTCTCTGTCAGAAGGAGCGATAAAATGTCCAATTTTTCAAACATCAACCTTTGTTTTCAATACAGCAATGGAAGGGAAACGGTTTTTTGAATTGGCTTATGGGTTGCGTGAAAAGGAGCATGGTGAGGAATTAGGTTTAATTTATAGCCGTTTAAATAATCCAGATTTAGAAATTCTTGAAAATAGGTTGTGTTTGTGGGATGGAGCAGAGGATTGTGCCGTTTTTGAAAGTGGAATGTCAGCAATTTCTACTGCTATGATGGAATTCATGGAGCCTGGGGATTTGTTGTTATACAGCAGACCTGTTTATGGTGGATCAGATCATTTTATCAATCACTTTTTAAAGAAAATGAAAATTGAATCTATTGGTTTTCATGCTGTAGATACAAAAGAAGAAATTATTGCCCGTATCAATGCAACTGGAAAGGGAGATCGTTTAACAATGATTCATATTGAAACGCCAGCAAATCCAACAAACGCATTGATTGATATTGAAATGTGTGCAGAAATAAAAGCACATTTTACAACTGCTGAAAAACCGGTTATCTTATCTGTTGACAATACATACATGGGTCCAATTTGGCAACATCCTTTAAAACATGGAGCTGATTTAGTATTGTATTCAGCTACCAAATATATTGGAGGTCATTCTGATGTTATTGCTGGCGCTTGTTTGGGTTCAAAAGCATTGATGGGGCGTGTTAAAGGTTTAAGAACATTCTTAGGAAATATGGCAGGACCATGGACAGGATGGTTGTTGATGAGAAGTTTAGAAACATTGAAAGTAAGAATGGATCAGCAGGCAACAACTGCCAAATATGTTGCTGAATACTTAAGAAACCATCCAAAAGTTGAAAAAGTGTATTATTTGGGATTCATCAATGAAGTTGGTAATGAACGTGAAAAAGAAATTTTTAATCGACAATATACGAGTGCTGGAGCTATGATAGCTTTTGACATAAAAGGTGGAGAAAAAGAGGCATTTCAATTTTTGGATTCGTTGAAATTAATTAAGCTAGCAGTTTCTCTTGGAGGGACAGAAAGTTTGGCCGAGCATCCACAAACAATGACACATGCTGATGTTCCAGTTGAAGACAAACAAGTAATGTTTATTTCTGAGAAATTAGTGCGAGTTTCTGTTGGAGTCGAACATTACACTGATTTAATTGCGGATATTGAACAAGCGTTAAAGACGATTTGATACTAACTGAGAAAAATTGACGTTAATTGAAGGATGGAAATTAAAAATGGCTACTTTTTATTACTGACAGTTTTTGTAAACTTTGTTTCATTTAGTGTTTTCTCTCAATCTTGGCAACAAGTTCAAAATTTTCCAGGCTCACCAAGAGATGATGGTAGCAGTTTTACTATTGGCAATAAAACGTATTGTGGATTAGGAATGGATTCGGGTTTTTCCTGTAAAAGCGATTTTTATAGTTTCGATGCTACAACAAATACATGGACATCTGCTACTTCTATACCTATCAATCAAGAAAGACAATATGCCACAAGTTGTTCCTGGAATAATAAAGGTTTTGTTTTTGGAGGAGTCAAATGTGATGGTTCTTTTTTAAATGACTTATGGATTTTTGATGCAATTTCTGAAACATGGAGTGCTGGAATATCACTCCCAGCAGAAGGAAGAGCAGGGGCTTGCCATTTTATTCTTGGTGATACCTTATACATTATTGGGGGGAAAAATTCTACTGGAATAACAACAGATGTATGGGCACTGGATTTTACAAGTAATTCTTGGACACAAAAAACTGCTTTCCCAGAAAATGGAATATGGCGAGGAATTAGTTTTGGCCGAAACGGTATTGGTTATGCTGGCCTAGGAAGAAATAATTTGAACAGTCAAACAGATTTGAACACAAGCATTTTTAGTTATAATTCACAAGTTGATAATTGGACTTTAATGCCTGATCTTGGGTTATCTCCTCGCTGTTATATTGGAATGGTTCAAAAGGATAGTTTGGTTCTAGCATTTGGAGGATTAGATGGAACGAATACAATATTAGATTCATTCGATCGAATAGATATTGATAATTGGAACCGTTTTTCTTTGCTTAATTTCTCCTCGCCACCCCGAAAAGGAGGAATGTGTTTTCTTGCTAATGAAATGTTTTATGTTACAACCGGTGTTTCTCTAACGGCCCGCTTAGATGAAACTTGGAGAATAGACAATGTCTTAAAGAAAATAGAAATTGAACAAAGTGAATTTGGCCTTTTTCCTAATCCTAGTAATGATTGGTGTAAAATAGAATTTAAAACAGCGATTTCTGGAGAGATCTACTTGAATTCAATGGATGGTCGTTTAATCAAACAATTCACAATAGAAAATTCAACGTATTTCGATTTTAATACCAATGATTTTTCAGAAGGAACTTATATCGTAAAATTGGGATCTATCTCGAAATTGCTTGTAATTCAGTAATAATATGCTGGCAATTATTAATTCGTTTTTCTAAATTACCTTCAACAACTGTAAATGGAAGCTTTCTATTTATTAATTCTTTCAAATAAAGCTCAAATAATTCTTCTCGTTTTTCAGGATGCTCACGCAATGGATCTTCTTCCCATTCAATATCTGGTCGACATAAAAAATAATGATCGAAAGACTGATTTTTTAGAGATGAAAGAATAAATGGAGAACACGAATTGTATTTGAATTCTGACCAAATTTTCATGACAAGCATTTCTGTATCAAAGAAAGTTAAGGTCCTATTCGTTGATTTTTCCCAAAGGTCAAGTTGGCCTTTTGCGATTTTATCTAAATCATCAATTGTATAGCTGGAAGGCAAACTTTCTAGATACTCGCGTGCAAATTCAGGAATCCATGCGCCGTTGTTTTTGAACGCTAATTCTTTTGCTAAAGTGGTTTTTCCTGAAGATTCTGGTCCCGTTACAGCGAATCGCATTCTTCGAAATGTTGGTTAAACTGCTTTTTCCATTTGAAATATCCGAAAATTGCAATTCCAGTGTACAAAAGAAATAAAACTGAAGTCATATAAAGTTCCCTTGATGCAAATAAATACACGGAAACACTATCTATGATGATCCAGTAAATCCAATTTTCTAAAACTTTTTTGGTAACCATAAATGTTGCAACCAAACTAAAAATAGCTGCAAATGAATCGGTATAAGGGTTCGCTTGATCGGTAAAAGTTGCAAAAATAAATCCAACGAAAACCACAAAAAACAAACTGATACCAATATTCAATAAATGTGTTTTTTTACTCCATTTAATTATTTTATAAGCCGCTTCTGACTTTTCTTTTGACCAAAGAAACCACCCATAAAATCCCATTACAAGGAAGAAACCATTCAATAAAGATTCCAAATAAAGTTGGCCTTGAAAACAAACAAAAATGTATAACCCTGAACTAATAATCGCAAAAAACCAAGCTGAAATATGTTTGTAGGAGATCAATATTACATAAAGTATGCTGCATAAAACAGCAAGCCATTCCCAGATGGAGGTCTCTATTATTGCGAGTACAATTTGTTTGAATATTTCCATTGTTTTGCAAAGGTCTAAAATTAATCAATTGGTGTATAAATGCCCTTGTTATTTTTTTAACCGATTTGTGTAATTTTTTTTTGGTGTTTCGTTATAGTTAGTATAATTTTGCAGTCTAAATAATCTAATTCATTTAAAATGAAAATTTTAGTAATGTTAATTATTGTGTTTTCGTCGCTTACTCTAAATGCGAAGAGCCTGAACGATTTCAAAAAAGAATCAACTTCTTTTGAAATGACTGCAGTTTCTTCACATATAGACAAGAAAAAGGCAAAACGCAATAAAAGAATGAACAAGCGAAGAAAAAAAGCTTGTGCTAATTGGAGTAAAAGAAGTTACGCAGGATAGTCTGCATTCATCTTTTAGTTTCAAAGAGATTTGGCGGGTTCATTCATGAACTCGCCTTTTTTATGTAATTTAACAGCCAATATGAAATTTAAAGAATTAAACCTCAACGAACAATTATTAGAGGCTATTGACCATATGGGATTTGTAAATGCTACGCCCATTCAAGAGCTAGCTATTCCGCAAATTCTTCAAAATAAAGATTTGATTGCTTGTGCCCAAACGGGAACAGGTAAAACGGCTGCTTTTATTTTGCCTATCCTAAATAAATTAACGGGTAAAGAAGATTCTTCAATTGATACATTGATCGTAGTTCCAACGCGGGAATTGGCGGTTCAAATTGAGCAAGAAATACAAGGACTTTCTTATTTCGTTTCTGTTGGATCTAAGGCAATTTATGGTGGTGGTAGTGGAAAAGATTGGGATATCCAAAAAGACGCATTGAAGGATGGAACTGACATTATTGTTGCAACCCCTGGGAAATTGCTATCCCATATTCAACAGGGTTATGTCGACTTTTCAAAGGTAAAACATTTGGTGCTGGATGAAGCAGACAAAATGCTTGACATGGGATTTGCAGACGATCTTTTAACCATCATTTCTAAATTACCTGAAAAACGTCAAACATTGATGTTTAGTGCAACAATGCCAAATAAAATTAGAGAATTAGCAAAAAAAATATTAGTCAATCCAGAGGAAATAACACTTTCTATTTCAAAACCTGCAGAAGGTGTAAAACAGTCTGTTTATTTGACATTTGACAACCAAAAAGCACCTTTAATTAAACAAATTCTTACCGAACGACCTGATTATACAAGCATCATTATTTTTACTTCGTCTAAAAGTAAAGTAAATGAAATAGTTACTTCGCTTCGTAAAAATGGATTCAAAGCCCAAGGAGTTTCTTCCAATTTAGATCAAGAACAACGTGAAGAAGTATTACGCGGTTTCCGTTCAAAACGTATTCGAATTGTTGTTGCAACAGATGTTATGAGTCGCGGAATTGATATCAAGGAAATAAATTTGGTCATAAATTACGATACTCCATTTGATGCAGAGGATTATGTTCACCGAGTGGGAAGAACAGCGAGAGCGAATACAAAAGGCGAAGCAATTACTTTGGTGAATGAAAAGGACATGCGCAAACTTGCTCAAATTCAACGATTAATTGAAGCTGAGATTACGCAGATTCCAATGCCAGAAGAATTAGGTGCAGGACCAGTATTTCAAATGTCTTCTCCTCAAAAAAGAAAACCATTTAACAAACGACCAAAATTTAAAGGTCCACGAAAAGAAAATTCATCGAATTCATAGATTAGGTATAATTTTATTATGAAACGTACGCTTTTTTTAATGCTGTTTTTCATTACTGGAGTAACAGTATTCTATTTCAATAATACAACTGTTAAAGAAAAACCACTTCCTATTATCAATCCTGTGGATGTGAAGGAAGATATGGTTGATCCAGAACTTCTAAGAATCGGTAGCGGCCATACAATTGGGAATTTTTCCTTTAAGAATCAAAATAATAAAACAATCACTCAAGATGAGGTGAAAGGAAAAGTATTTGTCGCAGAATATTTTTTCACGACGTGCGGAACCATTTGCCCTAAGATGAATCAACAGATGCAGCGTGTTCAAAAGGCATTTAAAGGGAATAAGAATGTGAAAATTTTGAGTTTTACCGTCAATGCAAAAACTGATACTGTTGAACAAATGAAAAGATATGCCGAACAGCATCAAGCGGACGATAATCAATGGCATTTTTTAACTGGAAAACAAGAGAATTTATACTCGTTAGCAAGAAAATCCTTTTTTGTTCTAAAACCATCGGAAGCAGAAAATCAAGGAGATGTTGGAAGTGATTTTATTCACACCAATAATTTTGTTTTAGTAGACAAAAAAATGCGAATAAGAGGCTATTATGATGGAACTTCAATCAAAGAGGTTGATCGTTTAATC